>CAZHLQ010000426.1:0-2161 GCA_964533235.1 uncultured Gudongella sp.
TAATAGGATCACAATCAGCTCAGTAACACCAGTAAGATCGAACAGCTGAAAATCTCGTATAAGGCTGTAAGCCAAATACCCAATCAGCATCCCGAACAATCCGATCAGTATTCGTAAAATTCTTTTGACCATACACTCACCTCCATTAAATAATACACTACATTATACTTCGTTTTCGACACAATTTCTATTTAAATTTGTTCTCCAAGGTCTTCAGACTCTTTGATGGCATCCATGACCTGCTTTTCTACCTCTGGCATTGTCTTCTCAGATGCAAGCACAAGCTCACTTAAAAGCATCTGTCTGGCGTTGCTCAGCATTTTTCTCTCTCCTGTAGACAACCCCTTTTCATCATCCAGAATGGTAAGATTTCTTACAACAGCCGCAATTACCTCGATATCACCTGTTTTTATCAGATCCATGTTCATTCTATAGCGTCTGTTCCAATTTTGGGGCATTGCACTTTTGCGCCCTCTTAAAATATCCAGCACGCTCTCCATTTCCTTACTTTCAATTATATATCTAACACCGACGTCTTCTACATTTGCTACTGGTACCATTACCTTCATATCTCCGATCGGCATCAGAATTATAAAATATTCCCTTTTTTCACCAAGTATTTCCTTTACCTCAATATCCTCGATTATACCGGCTCCATGCATTGGATATACTATTTTATCGCCTATTTGAAACATGCGATCCCCTCCTTTACATATCTTTACCTTTAAATTATAACGCAAGGTCCCGATTATGTAAAGTTACAATATTATCACAGAACATTTAATAGTGTCAACACTATTTTTTAGCGCTTCAACTCCTTGTTTAAAAGGTAGGCCACCTATGCGATCATTAAGGATTTGACAATGGAAGGTGTCGAAAAGTATAATTAAGCTGAGGCTACAAAAAAGAGGAGGTACAATGGATATGGGGAACAACGAAGCAAGGCTAATAACCGAATTGCAGGAGCAGGCGGCTGAAGTATTGGTCAGACACAGAAGTATTCTGGACATCATGACCAAGCTGGATGAATACAATGCCAGGATCAACAGGGCAATCGCCAAATCCGTTACCTTCTGCGGCTGTATAGAGATCGACGCAAAAAAACAGGATTTTGAATCTACATCACTAAACGATATGCTTGATAAAATGGACTCTCATATAGTAGGAGAGATTTGTCCAAACTGCAAGGAGATACTGGAGCAGGAGATAGGAGCTTATGTGTTCTTCCTGGCATCGCTTGCGAACACTCTGGACTTCGATCTATCGAAAACCATTGAAAAGGAACTGGACAGAACAAAGACCTTAGGAATATACGGAATGAAATAAAACGCAAGAGGCTAAGCCTCCTGCGTTTTTACTTTATTGACTCAATTATTACATCCTTAAGGTTTCTGACCCGCTTTACACTTAAGTTTTCAAATTTCGACTTTACCGATGCGTCATAGGGAATAAAAGCTGTGGACATCCCCATCCTGTCAGCTTCCTTAAGCCTGGACTCCAATGATGGTATCTTTTTTATCTCACCAGTAAGA
This sequence comes from uncultured Gudongella sp., assembly GCA_964533235.1. Classification (GTDB taxonomy): domain Bacteria; phylum Bacillota; class Clostridia; order Tissierellales; family Tissierellaceae; genus Gudongella. Next base: position 1,533 of record CAZHLQ010000426.1, read on the forward strand.
CCCACATCTGCCAGGAAAACTGTCCCTGCTGGGAGTGCATGTCCCTTTACAGAAGATACTATGCTCATTATGACTGCAAGGTTCGACGACTGCTCCTTTAGCTTTATTCCTCCGGTAGTCTTGATTACAACATTCTTGTCGTAGAGAGGCATTCCTCCCCTCTGCTCCAGTATAGATATCAGGGTATTGAGCTGTTCTCTCTTAAGAGCTTCACCTATCCTGGATGGATAGGGCGTGAATGAGTGTGAAACAAGGGATTCAACTTCAAGTATTATTGGCCTGGTTCCTTCCTTTACTACCGTAAGTGCACTACCTGACACCTGACTGCCATCATTTCTCCTGGTCATGAAATACTCCGAGGGATTATCTATGGAAAGCAAGCCCTCCTCTGTCATGTTGAAAAATCCCATCTCTCCCGTCGACCCATACCTGTTCTTGGTGGAGAAAAGAGTTCTGAGCTCCTCTCCACTGTCCCCTTCTATCACAAGAACAGTATCAACTAAATGCTCCAGTGCTCTGACGCCAGCCAGCTCATCCTCCTTGGTCATTTGCCCGACTACAAAAACCATCCTCGGCTTACTTGAGCTTTTTGCTACCTTTACAAGCTCATAGGCACATTCCATGGTCTG
>CAZHLQ010000427.1:0-8323 GCA_964533235.1 uncultured Gudongella sp.
GCTTGGAGGATCATCTCGGAGATATGGACTTCAAGGTAGCTGGAACCAGAGATGGTATAACTGCTATTCAGATGGATATCAAGATAACCGGCATCGATGAACCCATATTGAAGGAAGCTTTGGAGAAGGCAAGGATCGGAAGACTTTATATCCTTGATAAAATGGAAGAAACAATCAAGGTCCCAAGAGAAGAGCTTTCACCATATGCTCCAAGGATTCATACTCTGCAGATCAATCCTGATAAGATCAGAGACATTATTGGTCCAGGCGGCAAGGTGATCAACAGGATCATAGATGAAACAGGCGTTAAGATAGATATCGAGGACGACGGCAGAGTAGCTATAGTGTCCAATGATGGAGAAGGCGCTAAAAAAGCGATCCAAATGATCATGGATATAGTTAAAGAGGTTGAGGCTGGCGAGATATACACCGGAAAAGTAACCAAAATTATGAATTTTGGAGCCTTCGTTGAGGTGTTGAATGGCAAGGAAGGTCTTGTTCACATATCACAGCTTGCTAAGGAAAGAGTTAATAAAGTAGAGGACGTAGTCAAGGTCGGCGATGAAATAACCGTAAAGGTTATGGAAATCGACAGTCAGGGAAGGATAAACCTTTCAAGAAAGGTCCTTCTCAAGGATGAACCTCCCAAGGAAAATACTGAAGATAAGTAGAAATGAGACATGAACCGATCTGGTTCATGTTTATTTCTGTTTAAAACCGATCTCTAAACTGATAAAATAGTGATATAAACAAATTTTGGAGGAATAGATGTATAAAATAAAAACACTTGATAATGGTATTAGAACCATAATGCAGAGGGTTCCCTATCTGAACTCGATCACAGTTGGAGTAATAATAGAAAGCGGATCCTTCTACGAAAGCAGGTCTGACAATGGAATCTCGCATTTTATTGAGCACATGCTCTTCAAGGGCACTAAGAATAGAAGTGCACGTCAGATTGCAGAAGCCATAGATGATATAGGTGGGCAGATCAACGCATTCACCAGCAAGGAGCACACGTGCTACTATGCTAAGGTCCTAAGTGAACACCTTCCTATTGCGGTTGACGTGATAAGTGATATGCTTACTAATTCATGCTTCGACGAGTATGAGATAGAGAAAGAAAAGGGAGTCATACTGGAAGAAATAAGCATGTATCAGGACTTCCCTGAGGATCTTGCGTTTGAGCTTTTAAATGAAATGCTTTATGGTGAGATGAGTCTGGCAATGCCGATACTTGGAACCGAAGAAACAGTTAGATCCTTGTCCAAGGACCAAATATTAGAGTACTTTTATGACAAATATGATCCAACAAGGATGGTAATTGCTGCAGCTGGAAATCTGGATGAAGATGATACCTACAACCTATTAAACGATAGGTTTGGCGGCTTCAATAATGAAAAGAAGAATCGGGGGAAAATAGTTCCTTCATATTCTTATGACCCCTCACCCAAGGTTGAGGGAGTAGTAAAAGATATAGAACAAATGAATATATGCTTGGGATTTACGGGACCATCAACCTATTCAGAGGATATTTTCCCTCTAATGGTAGTAAATAATATTCTAGGTGGAACCATGAGTTCTAGACTGTTTCAGGAAATAAGAGAGAACCTTGGATTGGTCTACAATATTGAATCTTCAATAACCTCTTATAATGGTGCGGGGATGCTCTCAATATATTTAGCTTTAAGCGCAGATCAAGTTCATAAGGTTTCGAGGCTTATTCGCAAAGAGCTGGATACACTTAAAAGAGACTATATGAGTGATGCTGAGCTCAATAAATCAAAAGAACATCTGAAGGGCAGTTATATTTTGAGTCTTGAAAGTTCCTTCAATAAGATGTATGAAATGGGTAAATGCCTTCTACACGATCAAAAAATTGAAACCCCTGAGGAAGTTATGGATCAAATAAATGCTGTCGATATGGACTCCGTCAAACGGGTCATTGACAGGTATATCGATTGGAACCATTTGAACATATCATATGTAGGCAATATTAAGAACAAGGAAGTGTTTGAAAAAGAACTAATATCAATTTTTATTTAGGGAGATGATCTAATGGATGTTAAGGTAGTAAACAGGGGCTCTCTTAGCCTTCCGGAGTATAAAACAGAAGGTGCTTCAGGAGTAGATCTCATGGCTGATCTAAGTGAGCCAGTAGTACTTCAGCCATTGGAAAGATATCTTGTTCCAACAGGGCTATTCGTGGAGATACCACAAGGTTATGAAGCACAAATCAGAGGAAGAAGCGGACTTGCTATTAATCATGGTATTTCTCTGGCAAATGGAATAGGTACTATCGACAGTGACTACAGAGGAGAAATAAAGGTTATTCTAATTAACCTAGGGACAGAACCATTTCATATAAAACATGGAGACAGAATAGCTCAGATGATCCTTACTAAATATGAAAAGATTGATTTTAAACTGGTTAGTGAACTTAATGATACAGATCGAGGAAAGAACGGCTTCGGGCATACAGGATTATAGAACAGGGTCATTTGCCTCCCTATGAAGGAGCAAATGACTGTTATTTGTGCTATAATTGAGCTAGATCGATAAACGGGAGGATATATAAATTGAGTTGGTTTGAAGCGATAGTAATGGGAATATTTCAAGGAGTTGCTGAATTTTTACCTATTAGCAGCTCTGGCCATTTAGCTTTATTGCAATATATTTTCAAAATCAGGGAAGGTAATCTCTTCTTCACGGAGATGCTTCATTTTGGAACCTTACTTTCAATATTTATAGTTTATTTCAAGGATATAGCAAGGCTAATATATGAATTCTTTGGACTTATAGGTACTATTTTAAAAAGAAAAAAAATCACCAGGCTGACCAAATATCAGTGGTTCGGTATGTTGATAATAGTAGGCTCTATTCCGACCGCGATAATCGGACTTAGCTTAAAGGATTTTTTTGAATCCTTGTACACTTCTATAGTACCTATAGGAATAGCCTTCATAGTCACTGGGTTTTTATTATGGTTTGCAGAGAGAAGTGGAGGAGAAGGTAAGGATGTCAGGGACGTTAAATTGATAGATGCCATCCTAATAGGGATTTTTCAAGGTATTGCCATAATTCCTGGTATATCAAGGTCTGGATCCACTATCGTAGGCGGTCTTTTCAGAGGACTCAAGAAACCGGTAGCAACCGAATATTCCTTTTTGCTAGCTTTACCCGCAACCTTTGGTGCCTTTCTTCTAGGTATGAAAGACGTTGTTGAGGGAGGAGAAGCCTTTGTAAATGGACCTCTGATCCTCGGGGTCATTCTTTCTGCTGTTACAGGTGTATTTGCAATCAAAGCATTAATTAAGCTGTTAAATAGAAACAAGCTAAAGTATTTTTCCTATTATCTTTGGACCCTTGGAGTCTTGACGATCATTATTGGATTTCTCAATTAATAGAGGTGAACCACATGGCTAAAAAGGCAAAATCAAAAGAAAACAACATGAGAATTAAAAAGCCATCTGTTGATAAGCTAGGCTTAGACATCATGGGGATAATTGTTATAGGAGTAGGAGTTGTTATGTTATTTAGTCTATTCAGCCTCAGGATGGGGATCGTTGGAGAGATCATAAATGGAACGACATTCTCACTGATGGGATTTGGCGGTTATTTCCTGCCCTTGTTTATAATCGGCTCAGGTATAATTCTTCTCATGGAGAGGTTTGACAGGATCCAACTAAGGATACTGATAGCTATGATAATAATATTCCTGAGCTTTCTTATTGTTCTGGACGGAATAAATATTGATTCACCTAACTTGATCGAAAGAGTAAAATCAGGCCTAGAGCTATCACGTGCCAATAGAGGTGGAGGAGTACTGGGAAGCTTCTTTGGATTCTTTTTCTACAAGCTTTTCGGATCTGTGGGAACTTACGTTGTTCTTGCATTTGCAATTACTGCAAGCCTTCTGATAATTACCAATCTTACTGTTAAGGAAGTATTTAAGAAGGCTAAAGGTATTAAGGTCTCACGACCAATTGAACAGGTAAAAGATTTGGATCATAAGAAGCAAGTTCCTGTGAACCCGGGTAGACTGCTCGAGGAGAAACCAGATGTCATAAAGATCAGCGACTATACTAGAGACCAAGGACATATTGAGTCACTCGAAAAAGAAAAAAAAGAGCCTCTGCCAAAGATTCCAAAGGATCAATTGACAAAAGAGGCACTGACTATAGATTCTGAAATCAAGGAAAAGCAAGAAAAGGCTGTAAAAATATATTATAAAACGCCTCCTTTTAATTTGCTTCAATCTCCATCAGTAAAGGCGGAAGGAAACAACAGGAAGGACATCCTAAACAATGCAAGAATAATTGAGGAGACGATGCGAAATTTTGGAATAGAGGCAACAGTATCGCATATAAATGTAGGTCCGACTATAACCTGCTATGAACTTTCACCAGCACCTGGTATAAAATTGAGTAGAATAGTTTCGCTTTCTGATAATATATCTCTAAGCCTTGCTTCTTCAGACATTAGAATCGAAGCTCCAATACCAGGAAAGGCAGCAGTCGGTATAGAAGTACCCAACAAAACTAAGGATATGGTTCTCTTTAAAGAGCTGATCCAATCCAAAGAGTTTTCTGAAGCAAAGTCTGACATTCCCCTGCTTCTCGGAAAGGATATAACAGGAAATGTTGTAATTTCTACGATCGACAAAATGCCGCATCTTCTGATAGCGGGTGCTACTGGATCAGGTAAGAGTGTATGCATAAACACAATAATAATGGGTCTCCTTTATAAAAGCTCTCCTGAAGATCTCAAGATGCTTTTGATCGACCCTAAGGTAGTTGAGCTTAGTGTTTACAACGGCATTCCACATTTATTGATTCCTGTTGTAACTGATGCCAAAAAGTCTGCTTTTGCGCTTAATTGGGCAGTAGGTGAGATGGAGAGAAGGTACAAGCTATTTGCTAAAAGTAATGTACGAGATATCCAGTCCTATAATGAAAAGCATGCATTGGATGGCGAAAAACTACCTAAGATACTTATTATAATAGATGAGCTGGCTGACCTGATGATGGTAGCAGCCCAGGAAATTGAGGATTATATTGCACGGCTTGCTCAAATGGCTAGAGCTGCAGGAATGTATCTTATCGTTGCTACTCAAAGACCTTCCGTGGACGTTATTACTGGTACTATAAAAGCAAATATTCCATCGAGGGTCAGCTTTGCCGTATCTTCACAAGTGGATTCAAGAACAATACTGGATATGGCTGGAGCTGAGAAGCTTCTTGGACAGGGAGACATGCTATTCTATCCCTCAAGCTATTCCAAACCCGTGAGACTCCAGGGTGCCTTTATTTCTAATAATGAGGTTGAAAGAGTAGTTAATTATCTACAGGAACAGAATATGTCCAACTACGACGAGGATATAATGGATGTAGTACAGAATGCTAAGCAGGTAAGCTTCGATGAAGCGGATGAGCTTTTGCCTGATGCAATAAAGCTGGTTGTTGCAGAGGGGGTCGCTTCCATTTCCTTGCTTCAGCGGAAGCTGAAAATTGGCTATGCAAGAGCGGCTAGGCTGATAGACGATATGGAGGAGCGAGGTGTCGTCGGGGGATATGAGGGCAGTAAGCCTCGAAAAGTACTAATTACCGAAACAGAACTTGAAGATTGGGAGAGTACAGATGAATAGAAAAAAAGTAAATATTGTAACACTAGGCTGCTCCAAGAATGAGGTTGACTCAGAGTTGATGCAGGGTATACTTGATAAAGACAGCTTTGAATACGTTAATGATCCTGAGGAAGCAAATATAATAATTGTGAATACCTGTGGCTTTATTGAAGCGGCTAAGGAGGAGTCGATAGACACCATTCTATCGATGGCTCAGTATAAAACCGAAGGGAACTGCGAAGGTCTTATTTTAGCGGGTTGTATGGCTCAAAGATATTCCTCTGAGCTGCTTGAAGAGCTGCCTGAGGTAGATGCGGTAATAGGTACAGGAAATATAAGAAATTTAAATCAAGTGCTAGAAGGCATTAACAAGGGTGAGAGAAATATAGCAATCGATGATATAGATTCTGAATACCTTGAAAGGATCGAGAGAGAGGTAACCAGTCCCGTTGCATACGTTAGGATATCTGAAGGCTGCGACAACCTATGCACTTACTGTATAATTCCTCAGCTTAGAGGTAAGCACAGAAGCAGAAAAATGGAAGATATAATCGAGGAAGCATCATCCCTTGCTGAAAAAGGGGTCAAGGAAATCATCTTGATCGCTCAGAATACTTCTGATTACGGTATTGATCTGTATGGAGGTTATAAGTTAGGTAATCTGCTCGACAGATTAAATTCCATTGAAGACATAAAGCTTATCAGACTATTATATGTGTACCCAGATAACATAAATGATGACCTTATAAATAGTATGAGCAGAAATATGAAGGTGGCAAGGTATCTGGACATACCTCTTCAACATGCGAGTGACAGGATACTAAGATTGATGAATAGGAAAACGACCAGAAAAGAAATCACAGCCACTATCTCGAAGCTGAGGAAGCAACTTCCAGGTTTGGTATTACGAACAACCTTCATAGTTGGCTTTCCTGGAGAAACTGAAGAAGATTTCAAAGAGCTGTGTGACTTTGTCGAAGAGATAAAGTTCGATAAACTAGGAGTTTTTGCTTATTCCCGTGAAGAAAACACACCCGCATTCTCATTGAATGGTCAATTGGATGATGACACCAAGGTTCTACGCAGAGAAAGACTTATGGAGCTCCAGCTAAAAATATCAGAACTGCTCATGAGTGATAAGATTGGAAATATATACGAAGTTATGATTGAGGAACTGGCTGAAGAAGGTCTCTATGTTGGAAGAAGCTACATGGACAGTCCTGAAATCGATGGAGTATTTTATGTTAAGAGCAATAGAGAACTGGAGCTTGGTGATATAGTTATGGTACGAGCAGTTGAATATCTAGAATACGATTTGATTGGAGAGCTTAGAGATGAATCTGGCCAATAAGATCACTCTTTTAAGGGTTTTACTAGTACCTGTTTTTGTTGTTGTATATTATTTGGAAATACCCTACAGCAATTATCTGGCAGCTGCTATTTTCGTTATCGCATCATTAACTGATGCACTGGATGGTCATATAGCCAGAACAAGAAATCTAATCACTAACTTTGGGAAATTTGCTGATCCTCTTGCAGATAAAGTGTTGGCAGCAGCAGCGCTTATCGTTCTGGTAGGTGCAGGTAAGGTGCCTGCATGGATAGTCATAGTAATAATAGCAAGGGAATTTGCTATCAGCGGTTTCAGGATCATCGCTGCCTCAGAAGGTATCACTATAGCCGCCAGCAAGTGGGGGAAGGCAAAGACGATTTCCCAGTTGACAGCTATTATTCTTTTACTTATGAACAATTTCCCATTTTCTCAAATAAGGATTCCTATGGATATAATAATGCTTTATATAGCTCTAATTCTAACTATAATATCTGGAGCAGACTACATTATGAAGAATTCTCATATCCTTAACTCAGGGGACAGGTAGGAGGACATATATGATTGCAGAGATTATTGCCGTTGGAACCGAAATAACCCTTGGAAGTATAGTTAATACGAATGCTGTTTATCTATCCAAGCGTCTATCTGAAATGGGTTTTGAGGTCTGTTATCATACATCTGTTGATGATGATAAAGACAGGCTATCCAAAGTTTTTGCATCATCACTTGAGAGGTCAGATATCATTATCATTACTGGAGGCTTAGGACCCACAGATGACGACCTTACAAAAGAGACTGTAGCCAAGGTGCTTGGATTGGAGATGGTTTCAGACAGCTCGATGGAGGAGCAGATTAAAAATATTTTTACATACTCCAACCGACAAATGTCTTCCAATAATCTGAAACAAGCAGCAAAACCATTCGGAACGGATTTTATACCTAACTCAAAAGGGACAGCTCCCGGGATCTTCATAAAAGTTAGTAATAAGAGAATAGTACTTCTTCCAGGCCCTCCCAGAGAAATGATTCCAATGTTTGAAGATCATGTAAGGGACATGATCAAGGGAGACTTGTATATCACGATACGTTCAGTCAATACTATTGGAGTTGGTGAGTCTACTCTTGAGGACATATTAAGAAGGATGGATCTTAGCCTTCCTGGTTTTTCAGTAAATACCTATGCAAGTCTAGGTACAGTTGAAATCAAGATAGTAGGTAAGGGTATCAATAAAGACGTTCTAGAAAGAGACTCTTCTATCCTTATAGAAAGGATCAAGAGGAAGCTTGGAGACAGCATATATGGATTTGATAATATATCTATAGAAAATGCAGTACTAGAAATGCTTGAGAAAAATAATCTAGTA
>CAZHLQ010000428.1:0-9149 GCA_964533235.1 uncultured Gudongella sp.
GGCTGGAGCAATGGTTCAACAATGGAAATCAAGGAATTCCTGATCCAATGCCAGATCCTAATGTGAATGGTAACAACGGAAACTAAGAATATGAGCCTGGGCTATGCCCAGGCTCATATTCTTAGTTTCCGTTGTTACCATTCACATTAGGATCTGGCATTGGATCAGGAATTCCTTGATTTCCATTGTTGAACCATTGCTCCAGCCAATCAAGAACTGGATTTTCAATAACAGTAGTTTCATCATGATCAGTACAGATCTCAGTGGGAACCTGGTAATTATAATCACTAGGAGTTATCCCCTTGTGATCTTCAGGAACATATAGAGGATTTCTCTGTATAAACACTCTGGTTTCAACATTCTCAACAGGGCAGAATTCATTAGCCAGCTTGCCATTTGTATTATCAATCTTTGCCTCTACGTGCATGTCACAGAACGCTTTAGGAACTGTACCGCTTACAAACAGCTCTGATTTTACTACTCCTCGGGGATCGTGGGAGCAGAGCTCAGTGGCCAATAACCCAGATTGAGTACATATGCTTGCTGAAACTAAGCCGTCAGGTCTTTCGAATGAGGTCTTTCCTTCAAGTCCTTCATGGATCGTGGTGTTTATGTGCTGCCAAAGCTGGGCTGCTGTACTGCTGCTTCTTGAGAGAGTTACTCTTGGTGAATCATTTCCGATCCATGTTCCAGACACATAGTAAGGAGTATAGCCAACAAACCATATATCAGCCTGATTCTGAGTAGTACCAGTCTTGCCTGCAACGACCATATTTGTCATTCTTGCTCTTCCGGCAATACCATTTGCGACTGTTGTCCTCATAATATCACCCATAAGGTATGCAACCTGAGGAGAAGATGCCATCGTTTCCTTTGGAGTGTTATCGATGAATAAATTTCCATTCTTATCAAGTATCTTAGTAAATGCTATTGGCTCTACATAGATCCCTTTATTGGCAATAGCACCGTAAGCCGCTGTTATCTCTAGAGGGGTCAAGCCCTTTGTCATACCACCCAAACCTAATGACGACAGATTTTCATCATTGACCTGTCTATTCTCCGTACTTGTTACGAAGCTGTCTCTTTCCGGGTGTTCAACATCGATTATACCTATTTTTTTAAGGTGCTCAACAGAAGCTGTTATACCGATTTTTTGAAGCATCTTGACCGAATTGACGTTGACTGATTGCTCTACGGATCTCCTCAGAGTATGAAGGCCTCTGTATGAATTGTACCAGTTCTTTGGCCACAGTTCTCCTGCTCCGTTATAGAAGGGTATGTCATCGATAGAGGTAGCAGCTGTCTGTCCATTATTGAGTGCGGGCCAATATACTGCAATAGGCTTAATAGCAGAGCCAGGCTGCCTCTGAGAATCGGTTGCCCTGTTTAATATCCTTGTTCCATCAACATCACGTCCGCCGACAACAGCTTTTATGTGGCCGGTCCTGTAATCGAGGATTACAGTGGCTGATTGGGGTTGAACGACCCCATCCTCATGAACATAGAAGTATCTATTGCTGACAACTATATTGTCTCCTTCCTGAGTATAGAACTCCGGATTATCCTTTAGATAAGAAGCCTTTATTGTTATCACTCCGTTGTCGACAGAGAACTGGCCCTCAGGGACCACGATCGATCCAACTGAATGAGCAACAAGATTCTTACGATCATCGATAGTGAAGAAGTCAGTAACGTCAAAATGTGTGGGGTACGGTGTTATCTTTGAGGTTTTAATAATAAGATCTCCGTTCTCCAGCTTGTATTCCTCAGGAGTTAAGACAAGGTCATGCTCCTCTGTCATAATATTTGTCTTGGAATAATAAACTATAGAACCCTTTTCATCCACCACATTTCCAGCCTTATTCAAGCTCCAGTCTACAAGTACAGGCCCCTTGATATTTTCTGTATTGCCTACCAGAACCTGTACAAAATTCTCGTATATTTCCTCAAGCTGTTTTTGCATGTTCATGTCTATAGTGGCATAGATTGATAATCCACCTGTAAAAAGCTCTGACTCTGCCTGTGCCTTAGTATAGCCAAGCTTATCTACCATAGCGTCAACTGCCTGGGTCTTAACTAAATCAGCAAAGTATGAGGTGATATCCTGTGGTTTTTTTTGCTCAGGCTTAAGGCTGAGCCTCATGTCTTGTGCTAATGCCTGATCATGCTGTTGCTTGGTAATTTTCCCCAATGCCAGCATCTGACTTAATACAAGTCGCTGCCTTGCCTCTGAATCCTCATTGTAAACTGCTATGAATTTTTCACCAAGGACCTCGATCTGTCCGACCTCAAAATGCTTGGCAGGATCAAAATCCTCAGGCTTTACCCTGTAGTAAGGCTGAAATTGAGTAGTGCTTTTTACAATACCTGCCAACATAGCAGATTCTGCTAAACTTAGTTCCTGGACGTCCTTTGAGAAGTATGTCCTGGAAGCTTCCTGAACACCGTAAGCATTCTGTCCAAAGTAGTTTCTGTTCAGGTATGCCTCAAGTATTTGGTCCTTTGACAATATGGTTTCCATTTTAAGAGCAAGATAAGCCTCTGTTATTTTTCTGGTTAGCTTTACCTCGTTTGTCAGATAAACGTTTTTGACCAACTGCTGAGTTATAGTACTGGCTCCACGCATTCCACCTGATCGGAAATTATCCAGCAGAGCTCCCGCAATTCCCTCAATATCAACTCCAGGGTGAGTCTCAAACCTCTCGTCTTCTATAGCGATAAAAGCATCTAGTAAATGCTTAGGCATCTCCTTGATGCTGACTATAGTCCTTAGTTCCTCAGCTAGTATCTTCTCGATAAGATTCCCATCAGGATCATATATGCTGGAGGTCTGATCCAGATTTGACATTATTGTGGTTGGATCGATCTCCGGAGCATCCTCCATAATGGCAAGTACCGCAGTACCTATGGCTCCACCTGCCATTATTCCGGCCATAATGATCATTATGATAAGTATTTTAATAAGCTTGCCGACCGTGAATCTCCTTTTACTTCTTTTTTTTCTATTTTCAGCAGACATAATCATCCTCCTTGAATTGGCGACTACAGAAGTCGTTACTATTATACCACAATCGACTTTTATTGTTAATATTGTGCAGATTACAATACAGTGACAACTTCCAGGTCGTTAATTATGTGGAAACAATGGCTGAAAGATGCTATACTATATCCTATAAAACCGAGGTGTTGATCATGGAAAATAGAAATGAAAAAGTATTGATAGCAGGAGTCGAGCTGGATGGAGATCAGATAGATATCGAAGACTCGATGGATGAACTGGCTGAGCTTGTAGAGGCAGCTGGAGGTACTGTGGTTGCAAGGATAATACAACGTAAGGATCGATTGAACGCAGCCTACTTCATCGGTAAAGGGAAGGCAGAGGAGATAAGGGAGCATTGTGAGCAGCTTGAAGTGGATTCAGTCGTTTTCAATGATGAACTTTCAGGTGCTCAATTGAGAAACCTGGAGGATATTATTGACAGGAAGATAATAGACAGAACCAACCTTATTCTTGATATATTCGCTCTCAGAGCATCCTCCAAGGAAGGCAAGCTTCAGGTAAAGCTGGCACAACTTAAGTACAGACTTCCAAGACTAGTAGGCTTCAGGGATTACCTGTCCAGAGAGGGAGCAGGTATAGGAACCAGAGGACCAGGCGAGCAAAAGCTTGAAACTGACAGAAGACACATCCTCCGAGAGATCCATAGCATAGAAAGACAGCTAAAGGAGGCAGAGGGCGTAAGAGAAGTAAAAAGAAGCAAAAGGCTTTCATCACAGCTTCCAATGGTAGCTCTTGTAGGCTATACAAACGCGGGGAAATCGACCTTGATTAATTCACTTATGGTGCATGATGAAGCAGCAGAGGACAATAAGCATGTATATGTAGAGGATATGTTGTTTGCAACTCTGGACACCTCCCATAGACTTGGCAGACTGCCTAATGGACAAAGTTTCTTATTAGGAGATACAGTTGGCTTCGTGTCAAAGCTTCCAACTAAGTTGGTGGAGGCGTTTAAGGGAACGCTTGAGGAGGTCAAGCATGCTGATCTATTGATCCACGTAGTTGATTCGTCAAATATGAACCTAGATATTCAAATAAAGACCACTTTAAAGCTTCTAAAGGAGTTAGAAGTTATGGACAAGCCAATGTTGACCGTTTTTAACAAAATCGATAAGGTTGACCACAGTGAAAGAGGTCACGATACTCGCGAGATAGGGGAAAGTCTTGATATATCAGCAAAGCTGGGAACAAACCTTGACATGCTTAGAAGCAAGATCCAGGAGATGCTGCCTCAGATGTACAGAGATGCTACTCTTTTGATCCCCTATTCGAAGCAAAGTATAGTAAGCTATTTTATGAAGGAATATGAGATCAGAAACTTGGAGTATCTGGACGAAGGAACCAGAATCAGCCTGGTGATCGACAGTATTGATTTTGAGAAATACAAAGAATATATAATTTAAACGGAGGTAGATCAGATGCTAATAAGAAACTGTGCCGGCGGTGTAGTATTTAAGGATGATAAGGTTCTTGTTTTAAAAAACGACAAGGATGAATGGGTACTTCCAAAAGGAAAGATAAGGGACAATCAAATGCCGCCTGAGACAGCACTTAACAGGGTCCAGTATGAGGCAGGAATCGATGCCGAAATAGTGTCGACTGCAGGTGAGACTGCATATGAGTTTTATTCAATAACCAGAAATGCTCCAGTTTGCAATAAGATTACGTGGTATATAATGGAAGCCGCTGATAAGTCAGTAGATCCGAATAAGGAAGAAGGCTTTTCAGATGGTGGTTTTATATCAATCGAGGAAGCTATGGATAAAATAACCTATAGCCAGGATAAATCGCTTGTTTCACTTTCCTATAAGAGATACAACGAGTTCAGGGAGTATAGGGAAAAGCTTGGTTCAAGGTAAATACAATGGATGAAGGCTATAGAACAGTAGCTGGCTTTGGATCCGATGAGTTTATCATTAACAAGTCAAGATTCATTGGGTATTGCACACAGGTTGACGATGAAGAGCAGGCACTATCTTTTATTAGAGCCATAAGAGAAGAACACCGGGGTGCAACCCACAATGTCCACGCGTTTGTAACAGGAGAGGCAGGTAATCTGCAGCGATTCAGTGATGACGGTGAACCATCAGGTACAGCCGGGATTCCCGTTCTTGAAGTTATAAAAAAGGAGGGGCTGAGAAACGTTGCAGTCGTGGTAACCAGATACTATGGAGGTATCAAACTCGGTGGTGGTGGCTTAGTAAGAGCATATTCAAGAGGAGCAAAGATCGCTATAGACAGTGCAGTAATTGTTGACATGGTCCTCTTCGAAACACTGAATATTGAAATAAGCTACACAGCCTATGGAAGGCTGGAAAACTATCTGAGGGACAGAGCCATTGAGCCTGAAGGCACTATATTCGAAGATGATGTCAAACTCAGTATTTATATCGATAAGAAAAAAACTGAGGAATTTCTAAATGATTTAAACGAAATGACAAGTGGATCAGCTAAAATTGAGTACGTTGGAGAAATCTACCTGCCGGTTAGAGATGGAGTGAGATTTATGCCTGGCAGGGGTATATAGGAGGATGAGGTGATGATGATGTTCGAAAAAGAGCTTAAAACAGAAATGATGAGCTTAAAAAAATGGGCAGTAGTTGGAGTATCAGGCAACAAAGACAAATTTGGCTACAAGATTTGGAAAACACTTAAGGAGCATGGTTATACGACATATGGGGTAAGCCCTAATTACGACGAGCTTGAGGGAGATAAGATTTATAAATCTCTATCAGAGCTGCCAGAAAAAGTAGATATTATCGATATGGTAGTTCCTCCAAGATTGAGTATAAGTATATTGGAGGAAGCAAAGGAAAATGGTATAGAGTATATTTTCTTCCAGCCAGGGACATACAACAAAGAAGTTGTAGCTAAAGCAGAGGAGCTGGGACTTAAATACCTAACAGATGATTGCGTTTACGCGACACTCAAGAAGGAAGCTCATTAAGGCGATCACAAAATGATGACAGGGGGACCAATTTGTGAAGGATACTGATAAAACCATTGAAAGCATTGTAGACTGGTTAAGAGAAAAGGTACAGAATGCCGGAGCTAAAGGCGTTGTCTTTGGATTAAGCGGAGGTATTGATTCCGCAGTTGTAGCTGCATTGGCAAAGAAAGCCTTCCCAAGTGAAAGTCTTGGGGTTATTATGCCGATCAACAGCAATCCTCAGGATGAGAAAGACGCTATACTTGTAGCTTCAGCGTTCGAGCTTGACACTACGACGGTAGATCTGGCGCCTGTTTACCATTCATTTCTCAAGGCATTGCCATTTGAAGGTGAGAGTGTACTTGCAAAGGCTAATCTCAAACCCAGACTTAGGATGATGACACTGTACTACTTTGCACAGGAGATGGGGTACCTTGTCTGTGGGACAAGTAACAAATCAGAGCTTGAAGTAGGCTATTTCACCAAGCATGGAGATAGTGGAGTCGATCTGCTGCCAATTGCTGATTTTGTAAAGAACGAGGTAAGAGAATTGGCTAAAGCCCTCGGGATTCCCTCTGAGGTCATATTGAAGGCTCCTAGTGCAGGCCTATGGGAGAACCAGACTGACGAAAAGGAAATGGGATTCTCTTACGAGATACTGGATAACTACATCCTGACTGGGCAGGGACCTCAGGAAGTGGTTGATAAGATTCAAAGGATGAATGCAAGTAGTGCCCATAAAAGAACCTATCCACCTAAGTTTGAAAATAAGTAGTGAAATAATTTCTCTCTTATGCTAGAATATTGTAGTTAAATCAAAGGAGAGGTGAAATTATGTCAGGACATTCCAAATGGAGTACTATAAAGCATAAGAAGGGCAAGGAGGACGCCAGAAGGGGCAAGGTATTCACAAAGCTAGCTAGATATATAATGGTTGCAGCCAAGGAAGGCGGGGGAGATCCTGATTACAATCCATCCCTTAAGGCAGCAATAGATAAAGCAAAGGCTGAAAATATGCCCAATGATAATATAGACAGAGCAATAAAAAAGGGAACAGGAGAGATGGGTTCAGAATCCTTCGAGGAGATAATCTATGAAGGCTATGGACCATCTGGAGTTGCTGTAATAGTAAATTGCCTGACTGACAACAGGAACAGAACAGCCTCTGATGTAAGGCATGCTTTCGACAAATTCGGTGGCAACTTAGGTCAAAGCGGTTCTGTATCATTCATGTTCGACAGAAAAGGACTTTTGGCTATTGAAAAAACAGATGAGATCGATGAGGATGAATTGACTCTGCTGGCTATTGAGCTTGGAGCAGAGGACTTTATCTCTGAGGAGGATGGATTTGAAGTAATAACAGATCCATCAAGCTTCAATGCCGTGAGGGATGGTCTTGAGGAAGCTGGCTACAGCTTCATAGCAGCAGAAATAACCTTCATACCGCAGACATATACAGCATTGGAGTCTGAGGAAGATATTAAGAACATAGAAAAAATGATAGATATGTTAGAGGATAATGACGACGTACAGGAAGTCTATCACAATTGGGACAACTAAAATGCCTGGGATAGAGAATGATCTATCCCAATTTTCTTGACTTTGAGGAGGACATGAATGCTTAGAAATCTATTAGTTATGATCCTTGTTGTTTCAATATCATTTCTTGCACTGATAATAGGATTGGAGGAAAATGCATACAACCTCGAGTATTATCAAAGGTCCTTTGAAGATAATGGAGTTTATGAAGTCACAGGTAAATCTGAGTCAGAGCTGATGAATATATCGAAAGATGTGATAGAATATCTTAAAGGCAGGAATGACTCATTACTGGATGAACATTTCAACCAAAGAGAAATCCATCACATGGAGGACGTTTTAAAGCTCTTTGACCTTGCCAGGCTGATAAAGTTTACCTCCTTCATTTTGACTATTGCTTCAGGTGCCTACTTTATTCTGAGACTGGATACAAAATTTGCTGGCAAGTGGATAGCTATAGGATTATCTGCTAATTACTTTATAGTTGCAATTATCGGTATATTGGCTAAGACCGATTTTACAAAATATTTTATACGTTTTCATGAATTGTTTTTTACCAATGACCTATGGATCCTTGATCCAAGGACGGATTTACTGATCCAAATGCTTCCTGAACCATTTTTCATAAATATTGCAGTTAAAATTGCTGTGAGCTTCATTAAATACGTTGCTTTTGGTCAACTGATAGGCTATATATTATATCGTAAGGGAACCTATGAGATAGGCAAGTTCAAGTGGCAGCGTATGTAGCTGTAACTTGGGTATAAACATAACGGTTGATATTTTCAATCAAGTAAAAAATTGGATACCGTTAGACAGAGTAGGTAAAGAGCGTTAAGTGCCACGGGATGGGAAGTTGCCTTTGGACGAAAGATGAATCTGCGATTCTTTACCGCATCCGCTGACAATTAGAGAACCTTTCTTTAGTTGACAGTACTGTCGACGAGGAAAGGAGAAGGAAATGAAAAGAGAAGGTGGCAAAATCAATTTACGAACAATGGTGAAGGCAGGATTTCTTGTGGCAATATCTATCGTCATGACAAGATTCGCCTATATCATGGTTCCACTTGCGGGTGTTTCGGCATTACGTATCAGCTTTGGCGACGTTCCGCTTATGATGTCGGGATTGATGTTCGGACCTCTTGTTGGAGGGCTGACAGGTTTAGCAGCAGATATCATTGGATTCCTTATAAATCCGCAGGGACCATATCATCCAGGCTTCACTCTCAGCTCCATATTATGGGGAGTCATACCTGGAATGTTTATGCTGATCTATGGTAAAAGTGTCAGCTACGAAGCAAGGTACTCATTTAAGAAGATTTTACTGGCAGTAGCAGTAACAGCTGCAATAGTATCGCTTGGTTTGAATACCTATTGGCTGTCAAATCTATATGGTAAAGGATTTTTTATACTCCTCCCTACCAGGATACTTGCAGCTATTATTAGTATCCCGTTACATTCACTTATTATCAAATATTTACTAAAATATCTTAAAAACTATGCCTCCGTCAACTGACGGAGGTTGTTTTTGAAGAAATTGACCAATAATTGACAATGCCTTTGTATTAAGTGCAAAAAACAGTTATAATTATACTATATTAGAATTATGAGGAGGATTAT
>CAZHLQ010000429.1:0-8528 GCA_964533235.1 uncultured Gudongella sp.
CATTTGTTTTCCCTTTTCTGTTAGCTTTATCCCGATTTTATCTTCAATATCAACTAATCCCTCATCTCTAAGCTCACGGATCAGCCTGCGAAGCTTACCCTCCCCAATTTCAGCTCCTTCTTCGTTTGCAAGTCTTGAAAGCCTTGTTCTTCCAATGGGGGCCTCTCCCATTCTCCCTAGGGTTTGGATGATCCATTCCTTAGAATCAGGTATTTCTTTTCTGGATTTAGATCCCTCCAGGATGTGAAGATGGAGATCCTCCGGTTGGATCAACGATCCGCTGTGTATCAGGCAAAGATATTCTGCCAGGTTTCTAAGTTCGCGGACATTTCCTATCCAGCCGTAATCCCTTAATATTCTAAGTGCATCCTGGCTGAAAAATTCCTCCAGCTCAGTTATAGATCCAGTTTTAAGGTTTAGATTTATGAACATCCTCAACAAAAAGTCTATATCTTTAGGCCTTTCTCTAAGAGGAATCGTATTAAGAGGCAAGGTGTTAAGCCTGAAAAACAGGTCTAATCTGAATTTGCCCAGTTCTACAAGCTCCAAAAGATTCTTGTTCGTCGCCGCTATGATTCTTACATCTACCTTGATCTCATCATGGCCGCCAATTTTTCTGATTCTTTTTTCCTCAAGGACTCTTAAAAGCTTTGCCTGAACCTCCATCGGGGTATCTCCGATCTCATCTATAAAGAGTGTTCCCCCATCTGCGATCTGGAACAGACCAACCTTGCCACCCTTCAATGCTCCGGTAAAGGTTCCCTCTTCATACCCGAATAGCTCGCTCTCTACAAGATTTGGGGAGATAGCAGCAATGTTTATTGGAACAAATGCCTTATCTCTCCGGCTTGAATTACGATGTATACCCTGCGCCAGGATCTCCTTTCCGGTTCCGTTCTCCCCTGATATAAGAATAGTGCCCTCAGTCTTAGCATACTTTTTCCCACGTTCCAATATTTTGCGGACTTCTGGCTCAACTGTATAATAATCCTCAAAGTTATGCATATTCTGCTTGCTCTTATATACCTCAATACCATCGGAATTTTTTGATTCCTGGCTGATGTATTTTATAGTTGCTAAATAACCGATTTTTTGCGAGAAGTTAACCTCCCGCAGATCCATAATTATGGACCTGTTCCCTATGTTCAGCTTAGTTGAACCCTCTCTAAGCGGTCCGATACTCTCAAAAAGCTCAATGCTTGAAATCTCTATGCCTGCAATATCATGTCTCTTAAGGTCCAGCATCTGCTTGAATTTCTTGTTGTGGATCCTTAGCTTACCGACATTATCAATAAATCCGATCCCAAAATCCAGGCTATTCATTATAGACTCCATTATTTCCCTGTTAGCCTGGCTTTCCTTCCTCTTCTCGTCAATTGATTTAGATATTTCAACTATATCCTTTAGGTACTCCCGAACCAGCAAATGATTCTTACTGGCATCAAGATCAAGGATACTTATTATCTCAAAAATAGTTGACAGCCCTAATATTCTTATCCCTAAATCAATCGCCTTGGTAGCTAGATAGGGAGCGATCTGCAATTCTCCTGGGGTTACTACGACGCTAAGCTTCGGATAATTATCGACACCTGGAAAGTACAAGTGATAGTTTACATGGTCCAATCCTAGCTCGACCAATTGACTTACAGCCTCGTGAGTAGACTCATAACCGTCGTTTACAAACAGTACATCCAATCCAGATTCAAGGCTTATAAGCTCCTGTATGTTCCTATGGTTTATGACACGTTTAGCAACGATATACCTAATGCTTGGGTCGACATGCCTTGAGCCTCTGGTATTCACGTATCCACTTGTATATATGATCAGGTCACAAGTAAATTCATTGTTTGGAAGTTCTCTAAGTAAAATATTATCTGCTATGACTTCATTGCCAAATAACCCCTTGATCTGCTCAAGCAGTGCATTACCTGTGTTTCTTCCATCACTTATTACTGTAATTTTCTTCATTGCTGCACCTCTGGTCTTATTAGTGGATATTTCCTGAATCAAACCCTAATTAACCCATTAAGGTCAAAATATACATTTCTTGCCCTGAATGGAGCTGGACTAGAGAATTGGAGCTTAAATTTGTCAAAATCACTGATCCTCTTAGAATGAAAATATGGTTTGTCGAATTCCAACCTATCATCTCTTAGCCAATCAGGAACTTTAAGCTCAATCAACTGAAGAGAGTAGTCTATTATTGCCGAAATCTTTGTTAGATACTCAATTTCATTCGGAGTACACAAATCTAAGTCTATCGACTCATTAAGGCTCTCAATAAAATTTTCATCCTTGGATTTTAGCAGTTCCAATAGTTGATTCAAGCTTGTGTCTTCATCACCGATTTCATATAATTCCATTAAGTACCTATTCCCAATCATAGCCTAAGTCCTTTCCAAGGTATTTAATAAAAGCAATTTGTCTTTCTCCAAGTAGTTTAGGAGATATGTACTCAGATACTATTTTAAGCAACTTCTCTTTACTATCAACATTCAATTCTTTACATAATAAAGAGGCATCAAGAAAATCCTTCGCTGGTTCAGGTCTTGCAGCCAATATTTTCATCGCCAGCAATTGTTCCACCTTAGGTTTAAGTATTTTAAAATTTGAATAAAGTCTGTATACTTCTTTTTCTTCTTTGATTAAAGCTTTAAGTGGTTCTTTGATCTCTTCATTTATCCAACCATCTTCAAGGCCAAAAGTAAATTTAGTGCTATCCAATATATTTTCTAATAACGTATAATTAACATCACTGAATACGCAATCAATATCCTTGGTAGCAGGCCTATTATCATATACCATAGTCATTAACGATCCACCGTAAATCGTTAATTCTAACTGTAGCTGGTTTTCTTTCAATCTTTCATTTAGGTACTCAAATATTTGTAATAATTTTTCCTTTGTTAGTAAACCGCTCAAGATCAACACCTCCTATCTATATTATATCCTAGTTAAAGACTCTACTCAATTGATGCAAAAAAATTATATAAAGGACATCTGGGGCGGTCTTTCTTGGAAAGACCGCCCCAGATGTCTCAATTCGGGACAAAAAGAACCGTCCCCAATGTCCCTAATCCTCTCTCTAACTGCCACTTTTCAATGTATTCGTCCTCTGTGTGGGCTTGTTTGATGCTTCCTGCTCCGAACACCACAGTGTTGATCCCGGCTTCCTGAAATAGACTAGCCTCTGTCCAGAAGTCCACCTCATGGAATTCACCATCAAACAGTGGTTGATTGTTTATCAGAGGAGGACCATTGAACCTGTTCTCTATTCTTGTTTCAGGACAATTTCCCCTTATTGCCTCCAGAATGTTTTCAAGCGACTCAAATGTCCTGATAGAGGCTCTGTAGGTACAGCTTTGGGAGACCACATTCCCTGCAGTCCCCCCTTGTATTATCCCAACATTGAAACCCATCTCGTCAAGCTTGATCACATTATGTGCTGCCTTTATGACCGCTCCCTTGGCTTTTGTGGAGGAATGAGCCGATTCTGCAAAGTCCTCCAGGGTAAAGGAGTAATAACCTCTATGCTTATTGACCAGCTTAAGTTCAGTCGGCTCGCAAACGACAGCTCTCTTGATCCCATTCTTATAATCGGACTCCAGGAAGTATTTTACACCAGTCTTAGTACCAGACTCCTCGTCAACCGAGAAAAGGACCATGACATTCTTAGGCTTTGCTTCCTCCAGAGCCTTTAACACCATATAGATGTTACCTTTGGTGTCACATGCTCCAAGTCCATAGACTTTGCCATCCTTCTCATACATGTTCAAGGGATCATGGCTCCATGCATTGGAGGGCTTCACAGTATCCATATGACAGTTTATAACAAGCTCAGGCTTGCCAATAATACCGATCACATTGGCCTTGTTCTCATCGATCTCCTGGATATGGACCTTACAACCCTCTATCCTTTCCAGTCTTTTCACCAGATAATCGATCATCTCTTTGTAGTTGCCTTCATAAGTGTTGATCCCTATCAGGTCAGAAAGCATTTTCATCTTGTCACCCTGCTTTCAGTTTCTTTAGACTTCCTGATCGGCAGCTATTTCAGATAGCAGGAAGTAGGATATGTTGTTCTCAAAATACTTGCCCTTGATGATATATTTCTTGCCGTTCTTGATCTCATCGTTGATCATTCTGTATACCTTGGAATTGTTTTGCTGGATCCAGAAGGTATCTCCCAGGCTCTCCAGGTCATCCTTCGCCATTGGGTAGTCGTTAAGCTCGAATTTCTTAGGCGTATTCCCAAGTACTGTAGCAAATACATTCTCCTTGGGTACCTTCGTCTTTATGAGCATACTGTTTTTACGAGTATGGACAAATCCGTAGGAAAGGATATTCAACGGATAAATATTCTTTAGGTATATATATGAGCTTGCATTGTCCGTTTGGATTATGAAGGTAAGATAATCCTTATCCTGAACGAAGTGCATAGCCAGTGCAAATGTCAGGGATCCAAGTCCTTCTCCCTCGTGAGCAGGGTCGACCAGAAGGGTCCACTCATGTGCGATCTTAGGATCAGATACATTCCCTACCACGCAAAGCTTTGCAACAGGAATGCCATCTATAAGGAAGCCAGCAGTCAAGCCTGCGCCGATCGTTCCGAAGTTTGCAAAAGCCCAGTCAGGTGCAGCCATTCCTGCTCCGTAAGCCTTTTCATTAAGCTGTACCATCTCATAGGTAAAATCGTAGCCCTCAGTAGTTGAAGGGTCGATAAAGACAGTTTTAAATGGGAAGTCCTTCATAAGCTCCTTGTACTTGTCCCAGTGTAGTCTGTTTACAACTATAAATACCTCAAGGTTAAGCTTTTCATATTTTTTTAATAGTTCATTCATCATTTATTCCTCCTATTTTATATTAGCAAGTCTTTGCTGCATCGAATACAGCTTAATAAATCCATTAGCTTCAGTTCCGCTCCATTTTGACTCCTGTGCATACATCGCAATGTTGGCGTTGACCAGCGAGTTAGGTGAGCTTAGCTCCACAACCTGGATGCTGTACGGCTGTACCTTCATAATGACGGTACCATTGACCTTCTCCTGCACTGAATCAATATAGGTCTCAATGTTTTTCACCAACGGCTCATAATACAATCCCCCATACACAAGGTCTGACCACTGAATGGAAGCCTGTTTGCTGAACATTATCTGTCTCTTAGTAAGAACGATCTGCTCAAGCTTCTTATGGGCTTCAAGGATTGCAAGGAGAGCAGGTGACTCAAACATTATCCGACCCTTTATCCCTATTATACAGTCCCCTACATATATCTTGCTTCCGTATCCATAGGAGCCAAGTATCCCATTTAGTGTAGATATTAGCTCAACTCCCTTGATCTCCTTATCGTTAAGCTTCACTGGAAGTCCCTTTTCAAACTCAAGCTTTAAGTACTCCTCAGTCTTTGATTCATCTCTTTTTGTAAGAGTATAAGCAAACTCATCAGGTTCCTTGTTTTGGTCTATTTCAGTCCCTGAAACGGTAATACCAAAGATATTCTCATTTATTGAGTATTTCTTAAGCCCCTTGTCTACATTGAAGCCTTTTTCCTCAAGACACTCGATCTCTTTAGCTCTTGTAATGTTAAGCTCCTTTATGGGTGCAATGATCTTGCCATTTGGATTAAGAGTTGAAAGCGAAGCCTCAAATCTGACCTGGTCGTTTCCAACAGCTGTGGATCCGTGAGCGACGATTTCTGTACCTTCCAATTCAGCAATCTTAAGTATCTCTTCAGCAATGATATATCTGTCCGCACACATCAAGGGATACTCGTCCTCATATAGTCCGTTGAGCTTTATAAGATACTGTATGATATTTTCATATATCCCCTCAGTAGCATCAACAGTGTAATGCTTGATGCTGCCTAAAAGCTTTGATTTTTCTTCTATCTCTTTCAGCTTTTCCTCGCTGAAGCCACCAGTGTTTACAACCGCTGTAACTACGTCATAGCCCTTCTCCTTCAGATACAAAACACAAAATGACGTATCCAAACCTCCAGAAAAGGCCAATACTACTTTATTCATACTCCTGCACTCTCCCATCTATTTCTTTAAGAAATCCCTTCCCCGTTGGATAGACCTGATGACCGCTTCCCTGGCAGGTCCACCAATAAGGCTCCTTTTACTAACACACGTCTCAACTGCAATCTCCCTGTATATGTCCTCGTCTATCAGACTGCTGAACCTCCTAAGCTCCACAAGAGTCAGCTCAGACAGTTTCTTTTTCTCCTTTATTCCAAACTGGACGATTTGTCCTGATATTTCATGGGTCTCCCTGAATGGAACTCCTTTCCTGACAAGGTAGTCTGCAAGGTCTGTGGCGTTTGTATAGCCGTCCTCAGATGCGTTGTACATCCTTTCCTTGTTGAACCTTGTGGTCCTTATCATTCCATTGAATACCTCCAGACATGCCTTCACAGTGTCGATTGCATCGAATACTGCCTCCTTATCCTCCTGCATGTCCTTATTGTACGCCAATGGCAGTGACTTCATCATGGTTAAAAGAGTCATGTTTGATCCGTACACTCTTCCAGTCTTTCCCCTTATTAGCTCAGCCATGTCAGGATTCTTCTTCTGAGGCATTATACTGCTGCCTGTACTGAAGCCATCATCCATCTCGGCGTATGAAAACTCACTGGTCGACCAAAGTATCAGCTCCTCGCAAAACCTGCTTAGATGCATCATAATTAACGAAAGGTCCGATACTAGCTCTATTGCAAAATCCCTGTCGCTGACCCCATCAAGACTGTTGTAGGTGATGTCATTAAAGCCAAGAAGCCTGCAGGTGTACTCCCTGTCCAGATCGAAGGTAGTACCAGCTAGTGCACCAGACCCAAGAGGCATTACCATGATCCTCTTCCTTGCGTCTATAAGCCTTTCAATGTCCCGCCTGAACATTTCGAAGTAAGCCATCAGATAGTGCCCCAGCGTCAAAGGCTGTGCCTTCTGCATATGTGTATAGCCTGAGAGTATGGTGTCCAGATTATCCTCGGCTAATGAGAGCAGGGTGCTTTCAAGCTCCTTTAGAAGCTTGATCATGTTGTCAACTTCCGTGCCCAGGTACAGCCTGAAGTCCGTTGCCACCTGATCGTTCCTGCTCCTGCCTGTATGGATCTTCTTTCCAAGGTCTCCTATCCTCTCTGTCAATGTGCTTTCCACGAAGGTATGGATATCCTCATGCTCCATCCCGATCTGTACCTTTCCATCCTCAATGTCCTGCAAAAGCTCATTCAAAGCCTTTTCAACCTTAAGGGTCTCATCCTCTGTAAGCACGCCGCACCTGTTCAAGGTTTTGGCATGAGCTATGCTTCCAAGAATATCCTCCCTGTATAACCGCCTATCCACGTGAATTGAGGATTGGAAATCAAAGGCTGCCTTTTCAGTCTGATTTTCAAAACGTCCACCCCATAGCTTCACATTTATCACCTCTTTTTATAGTTATATGCAATAAAAAATCCCGTTCTCTTTAAAATAAGAGACGGGATTGCCGTGGTACCACTCAAATTGACATATTACATGTCCACTCAATGCCTTAACGCAGGCTAACGTTCCTCCTACTGCTATTTCAAAGGAATTCTCATTGGCTCTTTTCCCACAAGGCTTTAGTATCAGGCTTCCACCTACCCCGACTCTCTATCCCAAGCTGATTGTTGGTACTTCTCCAATTCATCAAAATGAAGTATTAATATATTGTTGTCAATTATATCAAAACTGCTTTCCATGTCAAGAGTATTTTTTTGAGTGTGTTCTTACCTTTTGTTTATGTCCTGAATACTATTTTCCCACCCACCATGGTTAATACAGGCAATATATCCCTTATTTCCATGGGGTCAACGGAGAAGATATCTCTGTCCAGGACAACCATATCAGCATAATATCCTTCCTTTATCCTGCCTTTCCTATCCTCCATAAACTCTGCATATGCACTTCCATAGGTATAAGCATCTATAGCGTCATATACATCCACACATTCATCCGGATAAAAACCATCCTCAGGCTTTCCCTTTGAATCCCTTCGTGTCACCGCACTGTAGATATTAGGAAATGGGTTTGGAGATTCCACCGGACTGTCTGTACCATAGGAAATATGTCCTCCAAGCTCCTTCAGGGTTTTGAAGGCATAAGACGTAGATGCCATTTCCTTTCCACATCTGTCCTCGACCACATGCATGTCATAATCAAGAAAAATTGGCTGATACATAGCTAATATACCTAGCTTTGCTATTCTTTCAAGAAGAGGCTTATCTGTGATCTGACAATGCACCAATGCATGTCTTAATTTATTCTTCCCATCGACGAATGCCTTTTCATAGCAATCTATAGTTTGCTCGATTGCAGCATCTCCAATAACATGAGTTATTACCTGCATCCCTGCATTACGTGCAAGCTCACAGTATTTCTCCATTTCATCATTTGAAGTCCATTCGATCCCATAATTACTCTTATCATCTGCATATCCGTTCTTCATAAGAGCAGTCCTTGCACCCAGGCTTCCATCCTTAAAAAGCTTAAGTGGACCAAGAGTAAGCC
>CAZHLQ010000430.1:0-1716 GCA_964533235.1 uncultured Gudongella sp.
CTCCTGGGAATACTTGATGGCGTTATCAACTAGGATCCTTATGCTTAGCTTAACCAGCTGTCTGTCAGCCTCAATAAAGGCAGAGGTATTAAGCTCGGTCTTAAACACATGGCTCTCATCGATCATCTGAGCCTCTCTTACTATCTCATCAACTATCTCGCTGGCATCGAACCTCTCCATATTAAGCTGAATGGTCTCGTTATCTCCCCTTGCAAGGAACAACAGCTTTTCAACCAGATCCTTCATATTCCCGATCTCGCTCTTTATTGCATCTATAGATTCCTGCCTTGTCTTTTCATCGTTCTTGCCCCAACGGTCTAAAAGATTTACATAACCTTGTATAACAGCTATGGGAGTCCTTAGCTCATGGGAGGCATCCGAAACGAACCTTACCTGTGACTGGTAGGACTGGTTGATCCTGTTAAGCATTCCATTTATGGCGAATGTCAAATCCTTCAATTCATTCTGTGAGCTGTCAACGGATATCCCCTTGTCCAGCCTGTTAACATCGATGCTGCTCAATTCACCTGCAATAGCCTTCAGGTACTTCTCGTCATAGGGCTTCATGGTCTGAAGGGTCCTTGTCTTCTCAGCAAGATCTGCAAGTGGCTTTAGTGTCTCCCTTACTACCCTATTACCCCCTACTGTGTGCTTTATAAGCATAAGTGTCTCTGCAATAAGAAGAATAAAGAGCATCTGCAAAAGTCCATATACCTCAGGACCAATATTATATACGAACCTGTAATATGAAAAGTCCTTGTTAAAACCGATGGAGTATCTAATATTCTCAATTCTCTCCCTTAGGGGAGCAGGAAGCTCCATAGCACCTGTAAAAATATCTCTTTCCGCATCCTTTATCTGGAAGGGCAGAAGCTCCTGGATATCCCTGTGAAGCGTTGTTCCTGCCTCTGGTCCAACTGCCATGATCTTAAAATCAAGCATAGGGTAGTGTACCGACCCCTCATTAAAGCCAGAAGCAATCAAGGTGTTGTACGAATCCTCAATAATGACCTCAGCTCTCCATAAAACGACAAAAAACCCCATCAGAAACACGAGGGTATTAACTGCCATAAATCCAGATAATAACCTTCTCACCATTTCCAGATTGAGTTTTAGTACAAGCGATGATCTTATTCTGTTTGAAAAGCTTTCCTTGCCTTTATCCTTATTGGTCCTCATCTTTGATTGCATACCCCACTCCTCTGACAGTACAGAAGATCTTCATTCCAAAGGGCTCCTCCAGCTTTGACCTTAGGTACCTTATATACACATCTACTGCATTGGTTCCCCCTGAGAAATCATAGCCCCAGATCCTTTCAAGTATTGTCTCCCTGGATAGCACGATGTTCCTGTTCTCCATAAGAAGCTCAAGAAGATCGAATTCCTTCTTGGTCAAGGGAACCACAGTACCCTTAACATGTACCTCTCGCTTCTTAGTATCAAGACTAAGCTCCTTATATGTCATTACATCCTTGGCCTGTGCCTGGCTGCCAGGCTCCTTCTTTCTTAGTACTGCCCTTATCCTTGCCAACAGCTCTTCAATAGCAAAGGGCTTAGTGATGTAATCATCCGCACCACTGTCAAGACCCGTTACCTTGTCTACCACTGCATCACGTGCAGTAAGCAATATAACGGGTACATCAGATGTCTGCCTGATCCTTCTCAACACCTCTATGCCGTTTAAGCCCGGAAGCATTATATCAAGAAGAATAAGGT
>CAZHLQ010000431.1:0-3050 GCA_964533235.1 uncultured Gudongella sp.
GTGCAACTTTATCTCTGAATAAGGCTGTGATTATAGTAAGAATTGCATTTATAAATAAAGAAAATACTATTCCTACTAATATTATAGTGTTATTCTCCATACTGCTGTCCAATCTTGAAGCAAAGCTTATGGCAAGTATAACTGTAATAATCCCAAATGCGAGACCGGTGAATGGGAGCGTAAAAGCTCTGAATACAGGCAGTCTTAGCCCTGTCACTATAATGATAGCTGCACCAAAAGAAGCTCCAGAGGAGACTCCCAGTGTATAGGAGGATGCAAGAGGATTTCTAAGAACCGATTGCATAACTGTTCCACTTACAGATAAAGCCGCACCCACAATATATGCCAATAATACTCTTGGAAGCCTTATATCCCATACGATTGATGAGACTGTATGACTTGTGGTTCTGTTTATACCAAGAAGCTTCTCACCAAAAATTTTAAGTACTTCCATTGGTGGTATGTACACACTCCCAAGACCCACTCCCAAGACCAGGACTGCTAAGCTTAATACTACTGCTAAAGCCGCTCTTTGGGCTGTACTCATGATCAATTAAGCTCCGGATATACTGCTTTTAGTATCTCCTCCAGTGCTTTTACTATATTGTGATTGGGGAGTGAGCTTGACATGTTGTCGATATAGTAGATTTCTCCGTTTTTAACTGCCTCAACTGAGTCCCATCCAGCACGAGTTTTAATCTCTTCCACCGAGTTTTCGATATAGTTCACGTTCGTAAGTATTACCTGTGGATTTTTACTTAGGATCAATTCTTCAGAAACTGATATCCAACCCTCTTGGTCAGCGAGCAGATTTTCAGCTCCAATTATTTCGATCATTTCATCAAGGAACACGCCCTTCCCGAAGCTGTACATATATGGAGCTGCGCTTATCTCAAAGTAAACAGTCTTTTTGTCAGTAATAGTCTCACTCAGACTCCTTATTTCTTCTATCCTCTCTCTCATTTCAGCAACTATCCTATCCCCTTCAATTTGGTTCTGAAGCGTTGCCGCTATAAATTCAATATCCTTATATATCCCGTCAATACTATCGCTGGATGGGATATAAACTACAGTTATCCCCAACTCCTTTAGTGGGCTTAAAACGTCCGAGCCATTTCCGATACTTATGGTTGAAGCATAGATAATATCTGGCTTCATAGCAGCCAGTCTTTCAGCATCCGGAGACATCAACTCAAAATATTCCAATCCTTCGGGAAGGTTTTCTATATTTTTTGACTGAAGGTCAACTGCTACTAGCTTATCTGCATAACCCATTTCAATCAATATTTCGGTTATTGACGGAGCGAGAGACACTATTTTTTCTATTTTTTCAGGTACAACTATGTCATATCCAGCCGGATCTGTAGTTGGTAACGCAATTATCGAAGGAGTCTCTGTAGAAGCTTCTGGTTGGGGTTGTGTTGATGGACTAGTCGTGGTACAGGCTGAAAGCAGAAGGCTTATCAGTATTAAAAAAGTCAATATTAGTTTATTATTTCTCATATTATCTCCCCTATCCTATTTAATGTCTGAAATCTTGATTATAATTATGGACTTGTCTTTCCTTATACGGTGGATGTCCTCCCTCGTCATCTCCTCGCCAAACATTGTTTCCTCATCGATTTTCTTGAACACTACGTGATACTTCTTTTCCATTCTAAACTCTCCTTTCTTTATCTAGCTTTCTTATTGCAGGCAGAGTCTAAGTTGAAATAAATAAAAAAAGAACTGTAGCCTTAGCTACAGTCCGAATTTACTGTTCTTAGAGAGATAGCCGCAAATATACCTGCGGTCATCCATTCCTCTGCCAATTGCCCGTTGGCTGGAACGATATTTTATGCAGGTCTTCTGGCTTACGTTATACGCAGGATTCACCTTCCCGAGTTTCCTCAGTGGATACGAATGCTACAACACGCTTACAGCGGCGGGACCGCACAGGATTCTAACCTGTTTCCCTCTTAGCCGTCCAATTGATCGGACGGAACATAAAATATTATTCATTTGTGTTCCTCTTGATGATAGCACCATGACTGGTTTAAGTCAAGACAACAACTTCTCAAAATCTAATAATGCATTAATAAGCTTCTCATTGTCAGATCTGGATTTTATTGCTATTCGGATATGGTCTCCTACAAGACCTTCGAAACTTGAACATTTTCTAACTAGAATACCCCTCTCAAGAAGGGAATCAAATATCTTTTCCTCTGATACCCCGAAAAGCCTGATTAGTATGAAATTAGCTTCGGTGGCATATGCCTGGAGAATCTTGAATTGCGCTAAGGCACTAAGTAAGTGCCTTCTTTCTCTCTCTATGTACTCCTTTGAGCTTTCGATAAACTCCTTATCCTTGAATATAATCTCAGATGCTGCGGTTGCAAATGAATTTATACTCCATGGCATTTGAGTATCAGTAATCATCTTGGCAATTATAGCATCAGCACAGCAGTATCCAAGTCTTATTCCGGGAATACCAAAGAATTTTGTTGCAGCTCTTATTACCCCAACATTTTTATAGTTGGATGCTTGAAATAACTGTATGCTGTCATAATATATCGGGCAGAATTCATAAAAGGCCTCATCAAGAAGCAAAAATGCATTTTTCTTTGATATGATGCCATATATCTCGAGTAAGGTTGCCTTGGGGATCCTTCTTCCTGTAGGATTATTTGGGTTCCCAAGTATCACAAGATCTCCTTTTTCAACTATTTCAAACATCTCAGGTTTTATCATAAAATCCATGCCAGGACTGATTCTTATTGTTTCTTTTTTGTGTACTGAAGCCCTTTCAACATATTCAGAAAATGAAGGAATCGCAACAACTACTCTTTCAAATGACATAATAAAGCTGTCAATTATCTCGACTGCTCCATTACCAGCTATTACATTACTGTCGTTACACCCAAGATATTCTGATAGGTTGCTTTTAAGCACTCTATATTTTATATCAGGATAGGATCTCAAACCTTCAAAGCTTTTAATCAGCTGTACCTCAAGACCCTTAGGGTATCCTATGGGATTTATGTTGCTGCTAAAATCTATGATATCATTTC
>CAZHLQ010000432.1:0-2036 GCA_964533235.1 uncultured Gudongella sp.
ATATATACAAGGTTATGAAGTTTCTTACACTTATCTTTAGATCCCTCTGGAATATCAAGAGTATCCTTTTGATCATGATTAACACTCCTTCATAGGGTCAGGGTCTTGTTGAATCTATGGTTTGCTAGAATAAATATGTTAATCCCAAGCACTGCAAAAGCAAGGGATGCCACCAGCACGTACGCCATGTTGCCCTTAACAGAAATTATTTCCTTAAAGCTTTGGAGCATAATATAGCTGGGTATGATTTTAACCCAATCAGGGTCCCAGCTGGGGGTAAAGTAGGATATATTGGGCATTATCAAAATCACTATCAAAATATACATAACACCAAAAGCCTCGACGATATCCTTATAAAAGCTTGTAAGATAAAGTCCCAGTGAAGCAGCAAAAAACCCCGAAGTAATAAGGAATAAAATCATAGCTGGATAATTGGGCTGAAGCCCCATAATTGGTATTGTTATCACAAGAGTTGTCACTATGGATGTTAGGATTATAACCCCTATTTTACTTAATAGATACTGCCAGACAGTGGAAGCTGTAATAGCGTAGGCTTTGATTATACCCTCATTTTTGTCTAGGAATATATAGGCAGCAATAACAAACAAGCTCATCAAGCTTCCATTGAATGTCAAAAAAACGGGAAGTAAGCTTTGTCTGTCGCTTAATGGTTCCAGTTCCTGGAACAAGCTTCTGACTTGTATGTTATCAGAGTATTCCTCAATAATTTTATGACTTGCAAATCTATTGTTGTAGACTATCAGTAAATTTTTCAGCTTTTGTGTCTCATACCCCTGTAAATAATATGTGTTCACGATTTGATTTTTTTCATTAACTCTAATATGGACTGCAGGTACCCTTTCTGAGTTTGAAAATGCGTTAAGTGCATCCATGCTATCCAATAGATAGATTTCTGATTTCTCAGTCTCATAAAGCTCAGCCTTAAAAATACTGCTATCTGCCTTCACCTCTACAAGTTCAACAGTCTCGTCCAGATCCTCATCAAGAAGACTATCCCTGAATTTTTCTTTCAATGTCTTGGGCAATTCGACATACATATACTCCTTGCTTTGGTTATCGAAGTTTTCAGGAACGACAAATAATAAGATCAAGAGAAGCACCACAGCCATTCCAATTTCTATATAAAAATACCAGCTTTTCGATGACAGGATGATTTCTTTTGAAAAACTGTACCATAGTTTCACTTAAACCAATCCCCTTCCAGTGACTTTAATGAATATTTCCTCGAGGGTGGCTTCTTTGGTATGCATAGTTTGAATATCATATTTTTTTATAACTTCGATCAGCTTATCCTTATCCTCCTCTAAAACTGTAGAAAACTTTTCTATTGTCTGCTCTCCTTCTTTTATATATTCTACCTCTACGAGTTTTTCCCCATATTTCAACTTTAATTGCTTTGGTGAATCAATTAATCTAATTTTACCGTCTACTATAAAGGCTACTCTATCGCACAATTCATCTGCAATGAACATATTGTGTGTAGTCAGAAACACTGTGACTCCTTTTTCATTTTCAGCTCTAATTATATCCTTGATTATTGATGCTATCGCTGGGTCCAGCCCAGTTGTAGGTTCGTCCAGAAACCATATTTCCGGATTATTGATCATGGACCTTGCAAAGGTCAGTCTATGCTTCATCCCCTTAGAATACTTCCCTGCCTTAATATTTTCCTTCCCGTCTAATCCTACTAGCTTAATCAATTCCATAGGATCTCTTGTTTCAACATCAAACAACTTCCTATAGAATTCAAGATTTTCAAGGCCTGACATCTTATTGTATACATTAGATTGCTCAAAGGACATTCCTATCTTATTGAACATTATATTCTTTATGTGTTTGATATCATATCCGGCGACCTCAACTTCGCCTTTTTGGAGTTCAAGGAGTCCTACGAGTATATTTTGTGTCGTTGATTTCCCTGCTCCTGAAGGACCGAGGAATCCAAATATTTCACCTTTTTCTATTTCAATTGGTGCTACACATTTTTTTGCATGTTCTATGATGACAGAGAAATC
>CAZHLQ010000433.1:0-1915 GCA_964533235.1 uncultured Gudongella sp.
ATTGAATGTGAAACATCTAAGGAGAAGATACAACTGCTGGAAAGAGCTAAGCTTTCAATTGATGACCAGTTCGTTGGAACAATCCATTCATTTTGTCAGGAGTTGTTGAGGAGTAATGCGTTTGAAGCAGGCTTGGGACTTGATTATAAGGTCATAGATCAGGATGAGGATGCACAGATCAAGGAACTCGTATGGCAGAGATACATTTTGGAGAATCACGCGGGACTATCAGAAATAATGGCAAGGATGGATGAACTCGGTATATCACTTGAGGAAGCTAAAGCCGCCTTCGACACGATTTCAAGGCATGAGTATTCAATCATAGAGTTCGATCCAAAGGCTTGGGAAGATGACCCCCCGTATTTGGAGCTTATGGAGATGTTAAATCCATTGACTGAGATTTTTCATTATGGTCCGGATGGAGAGCTCGAGACAAATTTTGGTGAGCCTATAAATAAGGTGCTAAACTCTCCTGAGAGAAAGGCTTTCATTCCATATTACAGGAATCAAACCGGGAAGGGAGCTGTTGCACTGGCTAAAGCCCTTTCATCAAAATATGATGCAGAGGGGACAATCTTCTCAAAGAGCTATGCAAAGAAAGGCCTGTGTCTTTATGTAATTGAAGGTATTGATTTTGAAGGTATGAAAACACTATGTGAAGCCTACTATATAGATACGTATGATGTGATCATGTCCATAGCCTACCCTGCAATCAGTGAATACACCCGGTATAAGAGGGAAATAATGGCTGTGAGTTTTGACGATCTGCTAATACTCACTAGGAATTTACTAAGAGATTCAAAGGAGGCAAGAGAGCGGACCAGAGAAAGGTACAAGTGCTTGTATATAGATGAATACCAGGATACTGATTCCATCCAGTCGGAAATAATGTTCTACTTAAATGGTGACGACTCCGATGTAGGCGCTCCCTGGAGTGAAAGAAAGCTAATCCCTGGCTCCACGTTTATCGTCGGAGATCCAAAGCAGTCAATTTACAGATTCAGAGGAGCAGATATTACTCAGTACAACAAAGTGAAGACAATTTTCGAAGCAGCTCCCGGCTGCGAGGTGGTCGTCCTTAAGAAAAATTTCAGAACGCAATCAGGGATTGTCCGCTGGGTTGAGAATATTTTCAAGCTTCCGGAGGGAAGCAAGGACGAGCTTGTGGATAGTGGGTTTGGAGCTTCACGATTCCTGCTTAATGATCCTGCGTCGTGGCAGGCATCATTCTATGGAATGGATGCTCAAAGAATGGACTCTGATTCTCAAGGTGAAGAAATAATTAAGGGAGTTTACTCATTTCTTGCCGGACCTCTGGAAAGAGTTGATGAATACAGAAGAAGTGAAGCTGCTTGGGTATCAGGTCTTATAGAAAAGCTTGTAGTGGAGAATTACTTATTGCAGACCTTTGACGTTTCAACCGGAACAATGGAGACCAGACATATACAATATGGAGACTTTCTTATACTACTCTACAACACTAAGGGAATGGAGGACTATATCTCTGCTCTTAAGGATAGGAATATACCTGTATCCTACGCAGGTAAGCTAAAGCTTGGAAATATTGACGAGATAGCTAACTTTATAGACATGGCTGAGTATCTTGCAGATCCTGGAAATGAGTCGATGCTATGCAATGTTCTCATTAATTGTTATGGGGTGAAGAACCTTGAGGAGTGGAAAAGAGTAGAGAATAAGGGGAATGTAACGACTATTGAGCTGACTACATTTTTGGAGAAGGAAAACCCTGAGGATGTGCCGTCCCCACTGAGAGAAGCAATGCAAAGCATTAGAGAGCTTGCTTTATTGAGGGATTCTCTGAGTCCAATAGCATTCATGAGAAGACTGCTGGATGAGTATGAAAGACTGTACCTTGGGAGATATAACGAGATACTTGTTAGGTCCGTGGCAGGTA
>CAZHLQ010000434.1:0-2539 GCA_964533235.1 uncultured Gudongella sp.
AGTACCGAAGAAATCTCCAAATATCTTTACATCATCAATAATTCCGGATTTAACCTTAAGTCTTACTTCGATACCTCCAATAGGAAATTTTCTATAGTTCTTAACACCAAAATCAGGTGATTCTCCATAATTCCACTCCCAAGTACTATACTTCTCTTTATACAGCGAATCTATCCCCTCAAGTTGTTCGGGCGATAGCTTATACTCCTTTAGTTCCTCACCAGCATACTCAAAAACAAATCCAAGGAGCATTTCTTTAAATTTGAGTATATCAACATCCTCCTTCATGTAAGGTTTTATATTAGTAACTCTGGAACGGACTGATTTGACCCCCTTAGACTCGTATTTATCAGTTCTTACATTTAGAGCCTTTGACAATACTGTTAAGTCAGTATCAAAGAGGATCGTCCCATGGTTCAGTATCCTGCCTTTCCATACTGATTGTGCTATCCCCGAGACCTTTTTATCATCTACTGTAAGATCGTTCCGACCAGAGAGCTTTGCTTCTATCCCAAATCTTTCGAGAGATTTCAGAATAGGAATATTGATTTGCCCAAAATCTATTCGTTCTTTTCCTTCAGATTTTGTAAAAATTGAAAAATTTAGATTACCAAGGTCATGATAAACTGCGCCCCCTCCAGTTATCCTACGAACAATTTTTATATCATTTTCTCTTACGAACTCTTGATTTATTTCTTCTATAGTATTCTGATTTTTGCCGACTATTATCGCTGGACCATTGATCCAGAAAAAAACATAGTCCTCATCATGAGGAAGGTTTTTAAAACAGTATTCCTCAAATGCAAGGTTATAGTTTGGATTATTGGAAAGATTTGTTATATATTTCATTACGGCCTCCTATTTTCCTATCATCATATTTAGATCCATAAGCTGACCCTGTAGCTCTAGAAGCTTGTTTTTCAATAAATCAAAATCCTTTTCAAGAAGTTTTTCATTGAACAAGCCATTTGATCGGCTGATCAGTGAATTGAACTGATTGTATACGCTCTCTAATTCCTTCGAAATCTGTTCTTTGAGGATCTCTGGCTCTAAGGTGATCCCCTTTTCAACTTCCACGGCATCTATTGCAACATTATAAGTGTTGCCAAGCTTCGGAATTATACACGTTATTCCATAAGCTGTTTCTATTTCTCTAGCAAATATATGGGATACTTCCTTCTCACCATGGACAAGGAATATCTTTTTAGGTTTCTTTTTAAACTCACCAAGCCATTTGAGTAGGAACGGTTGATCCGCATGGCCGGAAAATCCTTCGAGATTATGGATTTGAAGCGCAACATTCAACTCCTCACCAAGAATCTTGACTCGTTTCACACCATCTAAAAGTATCCTACCCAAGGTTCCCTCTGCTTGATATCCAACGAAAATCAACGAATTTTTTTTATCCCAAACATTGTGTTTTAAATGATGCCTTATTCTCCCAGCATTTGCCATTCCACTTGCTGAGATTATTACCTTTGGATATGACGATTTATTTAGTGCCATTGATTCTTCCTGACTCCGCACATAGTGAAGATTGTCGAAGGAGAATGGATTGTCCCCACTTAATATTAGATCCTGAGTTTCCTTGTTGAAGCTTCCAGAGTTTCTTTGAAATATCTCAGTTGCGTTCACCGCCATAGGGCTGTCGATGTAAATTGGTACTCTCATGTGCTGCTCGACATCCCCATACTCATAATAATGGTTGAGCTCATAAATAAGTTCCTGAGTTCTGCCAACTGCGAAGGATGGGATCAATACTGTTCCTCCTCTTGCTGCAGTCTCATCAATGATTCTTATCATCTTTTCGGTACTGTCCTTGAAAGGTGGGTGAACAGTATCTCCATAGGTTGATTCCATTATTAGATAATCAGCATCCTCTATAAATTCAGGCTTATTGATTATTGGTCTACCAGGCATACCGATATCTCCTGAAAATACGATCTTTGTAGTCGTACTCTTTTCCGTAATCCATAGCTCAAGAATGGATGATCCCAGAATATGACCTGCATCTCTGAATCTTAATGATATTTCACCGTTTATATCGACCTTTTGATCATAAAGATATGTCTCGAAATACTTTAAACTATGTTCAGCATCTTCACTTGTATATAGAGGCTCCAGCATTGGTAGTCCAGCTCTTTGCCTTTTTCTGTTATCCCACTCTGCATCAGATTCCTGTATTTTGGCACTGTCTAAAAGCATGATCGTACATAGGTCGTAAGTAGCCTTAGTTGATATGATCCTTCCTCTAAAGCCATCCTTGACCAATTTAGGAATCCTGCCGCTATGATCTATGTGAGCATGAGTCAAAATCATAATATCAATATCCGCAGGATTAAAAGGAAATTCCCTAAAATTCATCTTCTCCTTTTCCTGATTACCTTGAAACATACCACAATCTATTAGGATATTGTGATGCTCTGACGAGAGCATGTAGTTTGATCCTGTTACCATTTCAGTTGCTCCAAAGAAGCTAAGATTCATGCGATCCCCTCCTGTTTTAGATGGATTTTCAATCTATCAATTACTATTATAT
>CAZHLQ010000435.1:0-7864 GCA_964533235.1 uncultured Gudongella sp.
CTGTCATGTTGAAAAATCCCATCTCTCCCGTCGACCCATACCTGTTCTTGGTGGAGAAAAGAGTTCTGAGCTCCTCTCCGCTGTCCCCTTCTATCACAAGAACTGTATCAACCAAATGCTCCAATGCTCTGACCCCAGCCAACTCATCCTCCTTGGTCATTTGCCCTACTACAAAAACCATTCTCGGCTTACTTGAGCTTTTTGCTACCTTTACAAGCTCATAGGCACATTCCATGGTCTGTGTGGGAGAGCCGGCTCTTGAACCAGGGAATGAGTCCAGCACGAAGGTTTGTATACTATCTACTATAACGAAATCAGGATCGATCTGGTCTATTACCCCAAGTACTGAATCCATGCTGTTGTCAGATACAATATAGAGATCATCGCTGATATTTTTTAATATCCTGTCAGCTCTAGCCTTGACCTGAGAGGTTGATTCCTCACCAGTGGCATACAATGCTTTGATGCCTTTCCCCGCCAGATCGTTTGCCACCTGAAGGAGTAGAGTCGATTTACCTGCCCCAGGCTTCGCGGTAAGTATAGTGATGGAATCCCTTACTATCCCTCCGCCCATGACACGGTCAAACTCCTCAAGAGATGTTCTCACCCTCTCACTGTTTGAGGTCTTGATCTGTTTTAGTCTCGTGATCTCAGCCTTTGGCTTTCTTTCAGAGGCAGTGCCTCCGGGCGACCTGGAAAGCTCCTCAAATGAACCGAAGGCACCACACTCAGGACATTTCCCCATAAATCCTACCATTTCATAACCGCAGACCTTGCATTTGTTTATTTTAACGGTTTTAGCCAAAAGCCCTCACTCTCCGATCAATGTTGTCTCTTTGTAAATTGAAGCTTTTCACCATCGTAGTCCACGAGGATATCCTCATCTCTTGACACGCTTCCCTTCAGGATCTCTTCGGCAAGCTGGTCCTCGATCATCTTTCTTATGGTCCTTTCAAGTGGACGTGCACCAAATACCGAATCAAAGCCCTGTTTGGCAATATATTTCTTAGTTTCGTCAGATATTGAGATATTTACTCCGACCTTGCTCATCCTGCCTTCCAGATCCCTGACCATTATGTTTACGATCTCCATGATCTGGTCTTCCTTAAGGCTGTGGAATACTATTACCTCATCCAATCTGTTGAGGAACTCGGGCCTGAATGTCCTTTTCAGCTCCTCGATAATTATATCCTTCATCCTGTCATATTCTTCCTTCTCTACGTCCGAGGATGCAGCAAATCCAAGAACATTTTGTTTCTTGAGAGATGTTGCTCCGGCATTGGAGGTCATTATGATGACTGTATTTTTAAAATCCACTGTTTTCCCCTTGGAATCAGTCAATCTGCCGTCGTCCAATATCTGAAGAAGCATGTTGAATACGTCTGGATGAGCTTTTTCTATCTCGTCGAACAGAATGACCGAGTAAGGCTTTCTTCTTACAGCCTCAGTGAGCTGACCGCCCTCGTCATATCCCACATATCCGGGAGGGGAACCTACAAGCCTTGATACTGAGTGTTTTTCCATATACTCACTCATGTCTATCCTGACCATTGCTTCCTCATCTCCAAATAGAGCCTCTGCAAGGGCTTTTGCCAAATAGGTCTTTCCCACTCCAGTGGGACCGACGAAAATGAAGCTACCAATTGGCTTTTTAGGGTCCTTCAGACCGACCCTAGCCCTTCTGACTGCTGCAGCAATAGATCTTACAGCCTGCTCTTGTCCCACTACCTTCTTGTGGAGAAGCTCCTCAAGCTTAAGAAGCCTTTCGCTCTCCTCAGTCGTCATCCTGCTCACAGGTACTCCAGTCCAATTGGAAACTATTTCAGCGACCTGATCATAGCCTACTATCAAGCTTGTCTCCTGCTTATGTCGCTGCCACTTAAGCTTATTGCTCTCAATCTGTTCTTTGGTCGTCTTCTCCTCATCTCTTATCCTCGCTGCCTTTTCAAAGTTCTGAGTATTGATCGCCTCGTCTTTTTCGTGCTGCAGCTCCTCAAGCCTTTCTTCAAGCTTTTTCAGCTCTGTCGGTGCAACATAATTATTTACCCTCAGCTTTGAAGCAGCCTCATCAATAAGGTCTATTGCCTTATCTGGCAGGAATCTGTCTGCGATATATCTATGTGACAGCTCAGCAGCAGCCTCCAATGCATCGTCAGTGATCTTTACACCATGGTGTGCCTCGTATCTGTCCCTTAAGCCCGCCAGAATTTTTATTGTATCGCTTACTGTGGGTTCTTCTACAACGATAGGCTGAAGTCTTCTCTCCAGTGCTGAATCCTTCTCTATGTGCTTCCTATATTCATCGATGGTTGTTGCCCCTACTATCTGCAGCTCCCCTCTTGCAAGTGTAGGCTTCAATATATTTGATGCATCGATTGCTCCCTCAGCAGCACCAGCTCCCACTATGGTATGCATTTCGTCAATGAACAGTATTACATCTCCCTGGTCCTTCAGCTCCTTCATCACAGACTTGAGTCTTTCCTCAAATTCTCCTCTGTATTTGGCTCCAGCTACCATACCAGGCAGATCAAGGGTTACTATCCTCTTATCCTTTATGATCTCAGGCACGTCACCCTCAACTATCTTTTGAGCAAGTCCTTCGGCGATTGCAGTTTTACCTACACCAGGCTCTCCGATCAGTACAGGATTGTTCTTTGTCCTTCTGCTCAATACCTGGATCACTCTTTCTATTTCCTTGGTTCTTCCAATAACCGGATCTATTTCTCCGTTTTGTGCCATTTTATTGAGATCTATACTGTATTTTTCAAGGCTCGTCGCCTGTTTTTTCTCATTGCTGGGAGCCTGCTGCTTCGATGTTGCTTCAGTCATTTTCTTGGCTACCTCCTGAGAAAGTCTGGCAGGATCTACCCCAAGTCTTTTCATTATGGCAGTAGCGATCCCTTCCCCCTCAGCAATAAGGCCTAAAAGCAGATGCTCAGTGCTCACGTAATTATGCCCGAAGTTTCTTGCTTCAGCGAACGCAAGCTCAAATATTTTTTTTGTTCTTGGAGTCATACCCACAAGTTCAACGCTTTCTGGACCCATACCGACAATATCAAAGACTTCTTTTCTGGCGTTTTCGATCGTTACTCCCATTTCCTTCAAAGTAACTGCAGCAATGCCCTGCTCTTCTGCCACCAGGCCTAATAGTAGATGCTCCGTCCCGACATAGCTATGATTGAATTTCTTAGCCTCTTCCTGAGCAAGCATTATAGATTTTTGAGCTCTTTCTGTAAACCTTCCAAACATTCCCATATATTACCTCCGCTAATTAAAGTATTCTCTAAGCAGCTCAGCTCTGAGCATGTCCCTTTCATCCTGGCTCATTGCTCTCCCGTGGCCGCTTTGTATGCTTCCTGCCTTGATAGCTATCATTTCTCTTATCAAGTCGCTTCCTTTATATTCTGCCAATAGCGATACGTCGCTTCCAAGCTTGATCACCGATATAAGCTCCATTGCCTCTCTGGAAGAAATAGTCCTCGCGTAACGCAAGGTACCCAAGGCTCTGTAAACCCTGTCCTGAAGCTCCAGATTTTTTTTATCAAATAAGAAAAGCCTTGTGTTTCTCTCTCTTTTTATCATCTGATGAACTACCCTCTCAAGCTTTTCAAGGATCTCCTCCTCTGTTTCGCCAAGAGTCAGCTGATTTGATACCTGATACAAATGGCCAACAGCCTCGGTGCCCTCTCCATAAATTCCTCTAATGGTCAGTCCGATCTTTTTTAGTGCATCTATTATTCCTCCAATATGCCCTGTAATCGATACTGCAGGCATATGAAGCATCACTGAAGCTCTGAGTCCAGTCCCTGTATTTGTTGGACAAGTAGTCAGATAGCCGTATTCTCCGTCAAATGCATAATCCAGCCTTTCCTCCAAAGCATCGTCCACCTGTGAACACAAGCTCCACCCTTCACTTAGAGCCAGACCAGGCAGCAGCGTCTGGAGCCTTATATGATCCTCTTCGTTTACCATAATGGTTACCTTTTCATCATCTCTAACTGAAAAGCCGCTCTTGTCAGATTGCTCGACCAATACAGGACTTATAAGGTGCTCCTCCATTAGTCTCATTCTCTCTCTTGGCTCCAGGGATGCCATGTCGAAATGATGGAAGCACCCATCCTCAAACGCAGTGTCGATCGCCTCCCTGACGATATCAAGGACCCTTTTGGACTCCGCCTGATCAGCAAATATAGGAAATGGATGCTCTCGGAGATTTCTGGCAACCCTAAGTCTAGTGCTTACTACAACGTCGTTATAATCAATTCCAGACAGCCACTTAGTCATTGCCCTCACCTCTGTCCTTAAGCTCCAGCTGTTCCCTTACTCTCTTGATCTCATCTCTTATAACAGCTGCCTTCTCATACTCCTCAGCAGCTATAGCTTGTTCAAGCTGTCTAGTGAGCTGTTCAATATCTTTTTTAAGCTTAAGCCTAGGGAATCCTCTTTTCGGCATTTTCCCCCGATGCTGAGTATGGCCGTGTATCCCCTTGATCAGACCCTTGAGCTCATCACCGAAGGCCTCATAACATTTTGAACAGCCGAGCTTCCCAGTAGCTTTGAATTTTTCATAGCTCAATCCGCATTCAGGACACCTTGCATTTACAGCAAATCCCTCGAACAGCTTGTGAAGCGGAAATTTACCACCAATATGGTCCTGTATCCCGGCAGCACAAACCTCACATAAATGATGCTCCTCTACTACTCCATTTATCACACCAGTATAATGTACCCTGGCTTCTCTTTTTTTACACGATTCACACAGCATGGCTATTCTCCTTATTTAGTCTATGAGCACCAGAAGTATATTTCTCAAGACTGAAGCCCTTATGGCATTCTTGCTTTTGGAATCACAATCGAATGCTCTGTCACTTACCGCTGCCCGAACGATTTCTGCCTCTTTATCGTTAATGATCTCCTCTTCCCTCAATGCTGCTATTATCTCATTAGCCTTGTTCTCGGTAACTGAATCTCCAAGGATGTTCTTCAATATATTGTGAATGTTAAGATCATCCTGAAGCTTAACTTTTACTATCTTAATATACCCACCGCCGCCTCTTCTACTCTCTATATAGTAGCCTTTATAGGGGCTGAATCTAGTGCTCAGAACATAGTTTATCTGGGATGGTGCGCAATCAAAATACCCAGCCAATTCATTCCTCTGGATCTCGACTATCCCATCAGCCTGCTCTAACAATTCCTTTATAAAGCTTTCAATCAGATTGCTTAGCCCCGCCATGTATTCAACTCCTTTTTGACTTTGACTTTCTTTGTCTTTTACCCCAAAAAATAACGCTTATTCAGCGTTATTTAATACTCTCTTGATTTTGTGTAGTCATCAGGATCCTGGAACATCTCTCTTTCTATCCCGATGCTTGCATAGGCTGCATCATAGGTAGTGTCTATCAAGTACCATTTGCCATCGACAAGAACCTCGTTCCATGCATGATAAGCAGAAAGATCACTTCTGTAGCCCTTAATAAGCTTGGC
Source organism: uncultured Gudongella sp. (assembly GCA_964533235.1). Taxonomy (GTDB): domain Bacteria; phylum Bacillota; class Clostridia; order Tissierellales; family Tissierellaceae; genus Gudongella. Next base: position 5,488 of record CAZHLQ010000435.1, read on the forward strand.
AGGAATCCCATTGAGCCTCATCAAGGCTGCAAACAGAGCCGAATAGTCATAGCATATACCTTTCCCGGATACTATCGTATCGTCAATTACAGGAACATAATCGTTTTTCAGAGTGTTTATCTTATCGTAGTCGTATTCTATACTCCTTGTTATAAACTGATACACAGTTTCAATTTTTTCAATATCAGTCATTGAGCCAAGCTTCAAATCACCTGAAAGCTCCTTCAGCTTAGATGAAGCAGACCAGTAGACAGGTTGTGCAGATTCAAGATAGGTCGGTGTGCCCAATGAAAATATGCTCTCCGAGCTGATGACCTGATACTTGTTCCCCTCTATGTTCTTCAATATCTTGACGGCGTATGAGCCCTCTCCCAGCTGAAGCGGGACCTCTTCCAATGAACCTTTCAATGGGTATACAATGCTCTCACCATTCTTTTCAACCAATATCCTCATGTCAGAGCCATAGCTCGCACTCTCTATTCTTAGTCCTCCTTGACCTGACGCTTCAAAGTCATAGGATAGTCCTCCGTAAGAACTTGTTGGAAATGAAAATAAAAAAACAAATACCAATAGAAGGCTTATAGATCTTACTCGCACACTAAACTCTCCTTTCGGTAGCTGGCTGCCATTTCAGGCCCTTTAGCTTTGCGTCCCTGGCTTTCACCAGGTTTGCCTTTATCGTTTGACAGTTTAACGAGAGAACCCCTCTCTGTTACTTGTCATTTTAATTATACCACAAGATGAATCATTGTAAACTGTACAAAAAACCCGGCTGTTCTACCAGCCGGGCAATTTTTAGTGATTTTCCCTCTCTGCTTTGTAATCGTTTATGATCTTTTCTGCGATCATTGCCGGGACCTCTTCATACCTTGTGAACTCCATGATAAAGCTTCCCCTTGCCTGAGTCATTGCTCTGAGATCTATAGCGTACTCAAACATTTCGGCATGTGGAGCTTCAGCAGTTATCTTCTGGGAACCGTCAGCCTGCTGCTCCATTCCAAGTATCCTGCCCCTTCTCTTGTTCATATCTCCCATAACATCACCCATGTATGCGTCTGGAATAGTTACCTCAACCTTGACAATAGGCTCAAGAAGTACTGGCTTAGCAGCCTCCATACCCTTCTTGAACGCAAGCTGTGCAGCCAATTTGAACGCCATTTCGTTAGAGTCAACGTCATGATATGAACCGTCAAACAAAGTAGCCTTAACGTTCACTACAGGACACCCGGCAAGAATACCATGCTCAAGTGATTCCCTCAAGCCCTTCTCAACTGCAGGCCAGAAGTTTCTTGGGACTGAACCGCCAAAGATCTCTTCTGAGAATACAAATTCCTCTTCACATGGTTCAAATCTGACATGGACATCTCCATACTGGCCGGCTCCGCCAGATTGCTTCTTGTGCTTGCCCTGTACAGAAGCAGTTCCCTTAATAGTCTCTCTATATGCTATCTTGGGGCTCTTAAGCAGAACGTCGACTCCAAAGTTTTGCTTAAGCTTATCAACTATAACAGTAAGCTGCATATTACCCTGTCCGCCGATAAGCAGCTGCTTTGTTTCAGTATTTCTATCTACCACGAAGGTTGGATCCTCATCCATAAGCTTGTTCAGCGAGGTTCCTATCTTTTCTTCATCTCCCTTGTTCTTTGGCTCAACTGCCATAAACAATGTAGGTTGTGGATAGCTTATTGTATCATAAAGCGTCTGATTTCCCTTATCGCAAAGAGTATCGCCAGTTTGTGTATAGTTAAGCTTTGAAGTAGCTCCAATGTCCCCTGCCTGAATCTCAGTTACCTCTAACTGGTTCTTTCCTCTTAGAAGGAACAACCCGCCCAGCTTCTCAGTCTTATCCTTTGTTGAGTTGAAAACCTCTGTATCCTTTGTTATTTTCCCTGAAACTACCTTAAATAATGTAAGTTTGCCGACGAACGGGTCAACTATAGTTTTGAACACTACTGCTGAGAACGGCTCGTTGACATCAACTTTTCTGATCACCTCTTTGTCATCCTTAGTTCCCTTAAAGGTCCCTACGTCTGCAGGAGATGGGATGTATTTCTGGATCATTTCAAGAAGAAAGTCTGTACCGATGGTCTTTTCAGCTGAGCCAACAACCAGTGGTGCCAGATCTCCGGATGCAACCGATGCCTTGATTCCCTTTTCTACCTCTTCAGGAGTAAATTCCTCTCCTTCAAAGTACTTCTCCATCAGTTCCTCATCAGATTCAGCAATTTTCTCCATCAGGCTTTCCCTGATCTCTTCAATAGCTGATTGCATATCTGCAGGTACCGGGATCTCCTTCCTGGTTTTACCGTTATACTCGTATGCCTTTCCATCTATAACACTGACAAGACCTCTGAAATCGGCTGATATTCCAATAGGC
>CAZHLQ010000436.1:0-5939 GCA_964533235.1 uncultured Gudongella sp.
AATTTAAAATTAAATTTCAATATATCGACTTATTAAAGTACGGAATGAGTAAGGGTGAATTTGAAAGCGTTAAATCAGCTGTTGGATTAAATGAAATGCTTAATGTAAAATCCAAGGATTACGAAAAACTTAATTTACATTTGATCAGAGGCTCTGTTATCAGGGAGGAAATAGCTCTCAATAACCCAAAAGTTCTTAATACCCCAATTGTAAGGAATGGAAAGCAGGCGACTGTGGGATTCAAGCCTGAGGTATGGAGTACATGGGTGTGATAATGATTTAAAATGAACAATTATTATGGGTAATTGTTCATTTTATTTATCTGATGGAAGGGGTATCATCATTACATAGATTTGTGTAAATGTGTTTTAAGGAGCTGTTATTATGCAAAGGATTGTGCCTCATCTTTGGTTCGACAAGGAAGCAATGGAAGCAGCCACTTTTTATACCAGTCTCTTTGAGCGATCAGGTATAAAGGGGAGCACGATTATCCAGGATACACCATCCGGTAATGCTGAAATAGTATCCTTCACTCTTTCGGGATTGGATTTTGAGGCAATAAGTGCAGGACCTTATTTTAAGTTTAATCCATCAATCAATTTGATAGCAAAAAGCAGAAGTAAGGAAGAAATAAAACGTCTTTGGGAGGAACTGACAAAAGAAGGATCTGAGTTGATGCCACTTGACGAGTACCCATTCTGCGAGCTGTATGCATGGGTAGAGGATAGGTTTGGATTGACTTGGCAGCTTATGTATGACAAGGATCTTACAGAAAAACATTCAATAAATCCAGGAATGCTTTTCTCTGATATTGCTTGTGGGAGAACAGAGGAGGCAATCAATTTCTACCTTGAGGTGTTCAATAATTCCAGCTTGAATTTCATAAGCAAATACAATCCAGGGGAGGCTCCAGATCAAAGGGCAAGGGTAAATTACTCAGAATTTTCACTGGATGGGTTTAAAATGGTTGCCATGGATAATGCAATGGGAGCAGATTTCAGCTTCAATGAAGCGTTTTCGTTGATCATAAAATGTAAAGATCAAGAGGAAATTGACTATTATTGGGATAGACTTTCTGCTGATCCGGAGGCTGAGCAATGTGGCTGGATTAAAGATAAGTTTGGTGTCTCGTGGCAAATAGTACCTGAGAATATGGAAGAGATACTATTTGGAGGAACTCCTGATGAAAAACGGAGAGTCACGCAAGCCTTCCTTCAAATGAAGAAGTTTGACCTTGAGGAACTTGAAAGAGCAAGGCTGGGGAAGTAACTCCCCAGCCTTTAAAATTATTTAGTACTTATATTGTGATCCTTTATTTTTCTCATGATGGTTGATTGGCTTACCCCGATAAGCTCTGCAGCCTTTCGTGTACTTTTAGTGGCTTCGAGAGCTCTTGTCACTATTGTTTTTTCTACAATACTTACAGCATCTGTCAGCTTGGGAATACCGTTTATTACTATATCACCGCTTTGGTCTTTTATTTCCTCAAATGAGAAATACTTTGAGTAAAGGTGTTTTGGCAATAACACATCGTCTATGCACATGATCAACAATCTTTCAACGATATTTTTAAGCTCTCTTACATTGCCGGGCCAATCATATTCCTCCAAAATACCCATAAGCTCTGTTGAGAATTTCTTATTCATACCGTATTTCTTGTTGTAAATATACAAAAAGTGCTGGAGCAAGGGTGCTATATCCTCTCTTCGCTCATTGAGGGAGGGCAGCATTATTGTCGCTACATTTAGACGGTAATATAAATCCTTTCTAAAAGTACCCTCAGAAATCATCCTCTTAAGGTCTCTATTTGTAGAGGCTATCAGCCTTGCATTTATTTTTATTGGTTTAGTCCCTCCTACCCTGAAGGTCTCGCCGCTTTGAAGTACCCTGAGAAGCTTCGCCTGCAATTCGGTGGACATTTCACCGATCTCATCCAATAATACTGTTCCTCTCCCAGCAATCTCAAGCAGACCCGGCTTACCCTTATTTAGAGCACCAGTGAAGGAGCCTGCTTCATAGCCAAACAGCTCAGATTCAAGCAGTGTTGGAGAAAGATTGCTGCAATTGATCTTTAGAAATGGCTGCTGTTTTCTTTTGCTTGAGGTATGGATAAGAGAAGAAACTACCTCTTTTCCTGTACCGGAGTCTCCTAGTATCAGAACATGAACATCGTAAGCCGCAATCCTGAAAGCGTCCTGTAAAGCATGCCTCATCTCAACGCTTTCGGCTATTATATCAATCGAGCTGTCCTCATAGAGCTGCATTGAGATTGGTGCATGAGCGTCCCAGGAATACTGGGATTTTTTTATTGAGTTAGCGTATTCGAAGGCATTTGCGCAAATAAGGATTACAACAGGCTCACCAAGGTTATTATAAATGGGAGTGCCTGTTATAAATGCGAACTTATCAGTTTTAAACCTCTGAAAAACTGTAACTACCTGATTTGTTTTAAGTACTGTCGGAGTGACCAATGGAGTAAAATATCCTGCAGATTCAAGGTCTTGTACCTTTTTACCTATGATCTGCTCTCGATTCATCCCTGTTAATTCCTCATAAGTGCTATTTAAATAAGTAGCTGTACCATCTGCAGCTGTAATGAATATACCATCTGAGTATGAATCCAGGATAGTGTCAAAATAGTTCTTGTGAAAATGCACGTGGTTCATTGCGTGGATCACATCAGCAAAAATTGCTTGATTTTGAAGGGTAATAACATACTCCAGATCAACATTGTCGAAGTAGTCTTCTCTAAAATCCGCGGAGAGGTTATCAAAGGGTATTACTCTCAGGTTATAGCTATTATTTTCAAAGATCATCGTTGTGTTGGTGATGACTCCGGACAGTTTGATCCCCTGGATATGGGAGTGTATCATGTCAAAGGTCTTTTCCCTTAGAAAGATGTTACCGGCTTCATCGCAAGGATAAATTGTGCTATTTCTGTCCATTAAAAAAGTATACTGTAAGTACTGCTTGGGATTGTCTACATTGATCATTTTTTATTCCACCTTTCAGACCTGATCTGATTTAAGAATATCTGGCAGTGAACCGAAAGTCAATCAAATATCTTCGGAAAAGGTTCAAAAAAAATCCGATAGATTATTATATTTGGAGTCATCTATCTGTCTTGATCTCTGTAATGCTTGAAATATGGATGTTTTAGCCAGTAAATAAGATTGCTAAAAACAAGTCATATTGGCATGGATATTGCTTATATATAATGCAAAAGATTTTCGACTATTAGAAAGGAAGTGACCAATATGACTTTAATGACCCGACATCAGTATATTGAAAGCTTAAAGAAGTTAGATCTTAATGTTTACATGTTCGGTGAAAGGGTTGAGAACCCGGTAGATCACCCAATGATAAGGCCTTCTATGAATTCAGTGGCAATGACCTATGAAATGGCTCAGCACCCGGAATACGAGGATCTTATGACAGCTACCTCCAATTTGACCGGAAAGAAAGTAAACAGATTCACTCACTTACATCAAAGTACAGACGACTTAGTCAAAAAGGTAAAAATGCAGAGAATGCTTGGTCAAAAAACAGCGTCATGTTTCCAAAGATGCGTCGGATTAGATGCAGCAAACGCAATTTACAGTACAGCCTTTGAGATCGACCAGGCATATGGAACAAATTATTTTGAGAACTTTAAAAAATATTGGTCTATGGTCCAGGAGAATGACTACACAGTTGATGGAGCTATGACTGATCCAAAGGGTGACAGAAGCTTAGGACCCTCAGAACAGAATGATCCTGACATGTACCTAAGGGTAGTTGAAAGAAGGTCAGATGGAGTAGTTGTAAGGGGAGCTAAAGTACATCAGACTGGTATTGTCAACTCACAGGAAGTAGTTGTGATGCCAACAATATCTCTGAAAGAAAAGGATAAGGATTATGCTATAGCCTTTGCAGTACCTTCAGATGCCGAAGGCATTATTATAATCTATGGACGCCAGTCCTGTGACACCAGAAAGTTGGAGGAGGATGCTGACATAGATCTTGGGAATAAAAACTTCGGCGGTCATGAAGCGCTTATGATTTTCGACGACGTTTTTGTACCTAATGATAGGATATTCCTAAATGGTGAAACTGATTTTGCTGGAATGCTGGTTGAGCGCTTCGCAGGGTACCACAGACAAAGCTACGGTGGCTGTAAGGTAGGCGTTGGCGATGTTCTCATAGGTGCTGCAGCATTAGCCGCTGAATACAACGGAGCTCAAAAGGCATCACATATAAAGGATAAGCTCATTGAGATGACTCATCTGAATGAGACCATTTACAGCTGTGGCATTGCTTGCTCAACAGAGGGCTGTCAGACTGCTGCAGGCAACTATATTATAGATATGCTCCTTGCCAATGTCTGCAAGCAAAACGTAACAAGATTTCCATATGAGATTTCGAGGTTGTCTGAAGACATAGCTGGCGGATTGATGGTAACCATGCCTTCAGAAAAGGATCTTCGCGATCCAGTGCTTGGCAAATACATAGAGAAGTATCTACAAGGAGTAGCGTCGGTTCCAACAGAGAATAGAATGAGAATTCTCAGACTCATTGAGAATCTGACATTAGGTACTGCAGCTGTCGGTTATAGGACAGAGTCAATGCACGGAGCAGGCTCTCCACAAGCCCAAAGAATAATGATCTCCAGACAAAGTGACTTGGAACATAAAAAACAGCTGGCTAAAAATATTGCTGGAATCGATGGCGTTGAATAGAAAGGATCGAGGTGATCAGTAATGGTAAAAAGAAGAACGGAAGCAATGGATGGAAATACTGCAGCTGCATATGCATCCTATGCATTTACTGACGTTGCAGCTATATATCCCATTACGCCTTCCTCACAAATGGCCGGTTTAGTCGACGAGTGGTCATCAAATGGAAGGAAGAACATATTTGGCGATACAGTATTAGTTAAGGAAATGCAGTCCGAAGGCGGAGCAGCAGGAACCCTACATGGATCACTCCAGGCAGGTGCTCTCACCTCTACATATACTGCCTCACAAGGTCTACTCTTGATGATACCTAACATGTACAAGGTTGCAGGGGAGCTTCTCCCTGCAGTATTCCATGTAAGCGCAAGGTCATTGGCATCGAATGCGCTAAGTATATTCGGAGACCATCAGGATGTAATGGCTACAAGACAAACAGGCTTTACTCTGCTGGCATCAAGCAGCGTACAGCAGGTAATGGATCTGGCAGCAATTGCTCATTTGAGTGCAATTAAATCCAGGATACCTGTTTTGCACTTTTTCGACGGCTTCAGAACATCTCATGAGGTACAGAAAATAGAGGTTTTGGAATATGAAGAGCTTTCTAAGCTTGTAGATATGGATGCAGTCAAGGCATTCAGAGACAATGCCTTAAGTCCAAATCGTCCTGTACTAAGGGGGACGACACAAAATCCAGATGTATTCTTCCAAATGCGAGAAGCCATAAATAAATACTACGATGCTGTCCCAGGGATAGTACAAGGCTATATGGATGAGATCAATAAGCTTACAGGAAGAGATTATAAGCTCTACAACTACTATGGAGCAAGTGATGCTGAAAGTATAATAGTAGCAATGGGATCAGGCTGTGAAGCTATCAGCGGAGTAGTTGACTTTCTTAACAACCAAGGCAAAAAGGTTGGAATGCTTGAGGTTCACCTTTACAGGCCATTTGCCTCAGAGTTCTTTTTAAACGAAATACCTAAATCGGTAAAAAGAATCGCTGTTCTAGACAGAACCAAGGAACCGGGATCAAATGGTGAGCCTCTGTATCTTGATGTCAAGAATGCTTTCTATGACACCGATAATCAGCCACTAATAGTTGGAGGAAGATATGGTTTAAGCTCAAAGGACCTTAAGCCTGAGGATGTCCTGTCAGTATTTGAAAATCTGAATCTTGAGAAGCCCTTAAACGACTTTTCTGTAAGCATAATCGATGATGTGACC
>CAZHLQ010000437.1:0-6390 GCA_964533235.1 uncultured Gudongella sp.
TCCTCATCTCCTGGTTTAAGTGATTTGTAACCAAAAAATATAAATAAGACTCCAGCCAATAGCTGGATCATATCTAATGGAAGCATAGTCCCAAGAATACTGCCAAATAGTATTGCCAAACCATGATTAGCAATAACGCCAAACGCTACTCCCAAGAGTACTTGACTTACCATAAATTGGGTCGCGAAAGTCATTGCGATTATTTGAGTTTTATCTCCCATCTCGGCAATAAATATTAGTGAAAAGGCTTTGAAAAATTCTGATAGCATTCTTATCTCCCTTGATAAAAAGACCCTTGGCTTGGCTAAAAGTCTTCTTTATTAATTTATCTATCACGATTATACCGCTACAGCTGAGTATTAACAATCTCTCTTGTCAAACACTACTTTGCCATCTTTTATTACTAAATCGGTATGATTGATTCCAAAATGATAGATGATGTACTCTAGATTCTCCGAATCAAAGATTACAAGATCCGCCTTTTTCCCCACCTCTATACTTCCGATTTCCTTCTCAAGACCTAATGCAGCAGCACCGTTCATTGTTACTGCCGTTAAGACCTCTTCTGGAGTCATTTTAAGTATTAGTGAAGCTAAGCTCATCACAAGCTGCAGGTTTTCTGTAGGACAACTCCCTGGGTTGTAGTCAGTTGACACTGCTACCGGGAGTCCACTATCTATCATAAATCTTGCTCTGGCATGTTTTCCAGATTGAAGGTTAAAGCTTGTCCCTGGAAGTAGCGTTGCAACTACTCCTGCTTCTGCCATTTTTCTGATCCCTTCATCGCTGGCTCCGACTAAATGATCAGCTGAAATACATCTTAGTTCAGCTGCAAGCTCAGCTCCACCGATTGACTCTATCTCGTCAGCGTGGAGCTTTGGGTTCAAGCCCCATTTCCTTCCCTCCATCAGGATCCTTCTGGTTTGATCTATTGTAAATACACCGTGTTCACAAAACACGTCACAAAAGCTTGCCAGATTTTTCTCAGCTACTACTGGGATCATCTCCTGGATGATTTTCTGAACAAATTCCTCTGGGTCGTGTTTGTAAGCCATTGGCACGGCATGTGCTCCCATAAATGTCGATATAACATCTACTGCATGCTCTTCATTAAGCCGCTTTGCTACTTCCAGTTGCTTGATTTCAGTATCAAGATCTTCTATCCCATATCCTGATTTTGCTTCAACAGTTGTAACGCCAAAGGACAGCATCCTGTTCAGACTCTTTTCAGCTTGTATATATAGCTCCTCCGATGACATGGATCTTGTATTTCTCATTGTGCTGTGTATCCCTCCACCAGCATTAAGAATATCCATGTATTTGGCTCCCTTTAACTTCATTGAAAATTCGTTTTCACGTGATCCGCCATGGACCAGGTGTGTATGTGAGTCTACAAACCCCGGAGTTACAAGCTTTCCGCCTGCGTCAATTATAATAGTATCTTTGTTAGCTGTTATACTTTCAGGTAAAGCACCTGCGCCAACATAAATGATCCTGCCACTCTTAACAGCTATTACTGCGTCTTTAGTCACGCCTATGTCGCCTTGTTCGCTTCCTCCTCGTGCCCTTTGCGGACCTTTTAGAGTTGCCAGAGTACCAATATTCTTAATGATCAGGTCTGCATCCATAGTATACCTCCTCAGCACATTACCTATAAATTCTCCTTTAGTACCCTTTCGACCAAATCCTGATCAGGAACAAATGGCAATGTCAAATGATCTTCTCCTCTAAATTGTTTGTTGTAATCCAGAACTGTTTCTATCGAGTTTTCATTAGTTGCCCAAGCTCGTCTGGCAACTCCAACCATTACATCCCAAGGCATGGCAGTTTTGAGTATATCATCTACTCTACTACTCCCATCAAGAACCATACCAAAGCCACCGTTGATGGATTTACCTATTCCAACTCCTCCTCCATTGTGGAGGGCAATCAAACTCATTCCTCTTGCGGCATTACCTGCAAAGCACTGTGTGGCCATATCGGCCATTACATTGCTTCCGTCTTTAATATTGGAGGTTTCCCTGAAAGGTGAATCTGTACCGCCTGTATCATGATGATCTCTACCCAGCATCACTGGTCCTATTTCTCCATTTCTTACCATGTCATTGAATTTAAGGGCGATTTTTAACCTCCCTAATGCATCCTGATAGAGTATCCTAGCTTTAGTTCCAACTACAAGCTTGTTCTTTTTTGCATCCCTTATCCAGATGTAGTTGTCTCTATCCTGGCCTCTTCTTTCAGGATCAATGCATTCCATAGCTGCCCTATCTGTTTTATCCAGGTCTTCATCTTTACCGCTTAAGCATACCCATCTGAAGGGTCCATAGCCGTAGTCAAACAGCATTGGTCCCATTATATCCTCTACATATGATGGAAATATGAACCCCTCTGTCTCATCGACTCCATTTTTTGATATATCCTTTGCTCCTGCGTCAAATACAGCCTTCATGAAGGAGTTCCCGTAATCGAAGAAATAGGTACCTCTTTCAACTAATTTCTTGATTAGGTGGTAATGCTTTATCAAGGACTCATTGACAAGCTTTATGAAAGCGTGCTTGTCCTCTGAAAGCAGTCTGGTCCTTTCTTCAAATGTCAAACCTTGAGGGCAATAGCCTCCATCATAAGGGGCATGACATGAAGTTTGATCCGAGAGAAGCTCTATATGGACATTGTTTTCAACTGCATATTCCAATAGATCGACAATATTCCCATGGTAAGCCAACGCCAGAGCCTCTCCTGACAAAGCAGCTTCATGTGCCCTCTCGAAAAGATCTCCCAGCTTATCAAAGGACTCATCTATCCAGCCTTGATCCAGCCTCGTTTTAATCCTTGAATAATCTACTTCTGCGATTATTCCGACTCCGTTAGCTATCTTAGCAGCCTTACCTTGGGCTCCGCTCATGCCTCCAAGCCCAGAGCTAACAAATATATGTCCTCTGAGATCTCCTTTTTCTTCTATCCCAAGCTTAATTCTACCTGCATTTAGAATTGAGTTGTATGTCCCATGTACTATCCCCTGAGGTCCTATATACATCCAGCCTCCTGCTGTCATCTGACCATAATTTGCTACTCCCATAGCTTGTGACTTTATCCACTGTTCCTGATTATCGAACATGCCTATCATTAGTGAATTAGTTATGATTACTCTTGGACTTTGCTTTGAAGATTTGAACAAGCCTAAGGGATGTCCTGACATTATTACTAGTGTTTGATTATCATTTAATATCTCAAGATACTGCTTTACGAGTCTATACTGCATCCAGTTTTGAAATATCTGCCCCGTCTCTCCATAAGTCACAAGCTCATATGGGTACAACGCAACCTCAAAATCAAGATTATTGTCTATCATTACCTGAAATGCTTTAGCTTCAATGCAATTTCCAGTGTATTCATCGATTGGTCTTCCCTTTATTACTTCATGTGGTCTGTATCTATAGCCGTAGATCCTACCATATGTCATGAGCTCGTTCATAAACTCCAGGGCTAATGCATCATGGAGCTCCTCAGGTATATAACGAAGAGCATTTCTTAATGCTAATGACATCTCATGTTTTGACAGTGTAAGCTCTCTTTTTGGTGCTCTTCTTATGCCAGGTAAAAATTCCTGCATATCAGGAAGTTCTTTTGACAGCTTAATTTCCATGCCATCATAAATCTTATCATTACCGATCATGACTAACCTCCTATTCCAATTCTCCTATGACAGTTTCGATTTTATCTACAAGCTTATTAGATTTAACTACTTCCTCAGACTTATTTATATCCAAATACATTATTCTATCCTCATTAAGTTGAGCTATCTCTTCTCTTAATATCTGATAAGCTATCTCTGTACCCTCACCCATCAAGGTCTTCCCTCTAAGATCGATAGCCTGGCAAGCAGCAAGTAGCTCCATTGAGACTACCTTTCTGCTATTCTTAAAGATTTCCATAGCCTTCCTTGCGGCTATGGTCCCCATGGATACATGATCTTCCTGATTAGCTGAGGAAGGTATTGAGTCTACGCTTGCAGGATGTGCTAATACTTTATTTTCAGATACAAGAGAAGCTGCTGAGTACTGTACGATCATAAAACCTGAATTTACCCCGCCTTTGGAGGTCAAAAAAGCAGGGAGGCCATTGCTCAAGGAAGGATTTACAAGTCTCTCTAACCTTCTTTCCGAAATATTAGCTATTTCAGCTATTGCTATCCCAAGAAAATCCATCGGAAGAGCTATTGGCTGGCCATGGAAGTTACCTCCTGAGATCACATCCTCTTCTTCAGGAAATATGATTGGATTATCTGTCGCTGCATTCATCTCTATTTCTACCTTTTCTTTGATAAACACCAATGCATCCTTTGTAGCTCCATGTATTTGAGGGGTGCATCTAAGTGAATATGGATCCTGTACTCTTTTTTCTCCCTGTTTGGTGGTCATTGTGCTACCTTTAAGCAGCCTCAGTATGTTAGAAGCTGAGTCCATTTGACCAATGTGCCCTCTCGCCTGGTGTACCCTTGGATCCATGGCATCGGTTATCCCGTTTAGAGCCTCTATTGTCAAAGCGGCTGCTATGTCTGCTGTTTTTGAAAGATTGATCGCATCATATACTGCCAATGCACCTATGGAAGTCATGACCTGTGTTCCATTTATTAATGCAAGCCCTTCCTTGGCAACAAGCGTAACTGTTGGGATCCCAGCAATCTTCATAGCCTCTTGTCCGCTCATCCTAGCCCCTTTGAAGTACGCTTCCCCCTCGCCGATCATTACGAGTACCATATGTGCAAGTGGTGCCAGATCTCCGCTTGCTCCAAGAGATCCTTTCTCGGGAATTATCGGATGAACTCCCTTATTTAGCATTTCGATCAAAGTCTCAACTACTGACAGTCTTATACCAGAAAGACCTTTTGATAATGCATTTGCTCTTAATAGCATAATGCCTCTTACAGCTTCCTCTGGTAATGGTTCCCCCACTCCACACGCATGGCTGATAATAAGATTTCTTTGAAGCTCTACAGTCTCCTCACAGCTAATAACTACGTCACTGAACTTTCCAAACCCTGTAGTTATACCGTATACTACACGCTCCTCCTCAACAAAACAATCGACAAGATCCCTAGACCTCTTAATTTTCGTTCTGGCATCATCCTTTAGTTCGACGGGTGCTCCATTCCTGGCAACAAGGATAAAGTCTCTCAAGTTCATGCTGTTACCGTCTATGTATACCTTAGTCATTGCATTACCTCCCATACATTATTATATTAACAAGATGAAGTGGCGCAAAAAAACCACAGCTGGGCTGTGGTTTTGAGTTTTAAATTTTCGTGAAGCAATAATACTCTTGTCATATTATCCCCACTTTTGTTTACTGTATGTATTATATCATACCAGCAAAGTCTGTACCATATTTATTTGATTGGAGAGCTGCAGCTGTCCCTGACTATGAGCTGTACAGGGAGTACTATTGTTTGTTCCTCAACCTTTTCACCCTGAAGGACCTTTAATATCCTCCTTATAGATACTGCTCCAATATCATAATATGGCTCCTTTATGGTAGTCAGCATTGGCCTGAAATAGGACGCCTGGGTTATGTCGCCATAGCCAACGACAGATATCTCTTCTGGAACCTTGATATTGTGATCATACAAGTAATTTATCAGTCCAATTGCTATCTCATCCTCACAGCAATATACTGCTGTAATATTTTCTTCGAGCAATCTTTCTACGATCCTGTTACCAAGCTCATAACCATCCTCTATTTCATGACCATCTACCTCAAATACTATCGTATTCTCATTGAGGCCATTCATCCACTCCCTGTAAGCTTCAAGCTTATGTTTTTCTATAGTAAGCTCAACATCCTTCTCTTGAGTGACATAAGCAATTCTCTTGTGACCTAGATCGACTAAGTATTTCATTACTTTTTGACTTGCTTCCTTATTATTTATTGATACATTTGGACTCTCCAATACATTGTAGTACTTGTTCAGATAAACAAAGGGGACCCTTGACATGTCTAAAAAAGCTAATACATCATTGTTTAAAATCTCTGATACTATGATTATTCCTGCTACCTGCTTTTGCATCAGTAGTTGCGCAAATCTTAGCTCGGATTCTTTATCACCATAGCTGCTGCAAAGCAGCAGATCATAGTTGTACATACGACCGACTTCTTCAACACCTCTAATAATTTGGGCTACGTATGAGCTTCCAATATCGTCAACTATGATACCAATGATATTCGATCGTTTGGTTACAAGACTCCTTGCAACCTCGTTAGGTTTATATCCAAGCTCTTCTATTGCTTTTAAAACTCTTCTTCTAGCCTCAGGGCTAACAGGCTTTGAGTCGTTTATTACTCTGGAAACCGTCGATATCGATACTTCTGCCATTTTTGCTACATCTTTAATAG
>CAZHLQ010000438.1:0-1514 GCA_964533235.1 uncultured Gudongella sp.
ATCTGTGACTCAATGGAGAATTTTTTTTGCAAAAAAGTTTCATCAGTTTATCAAATTACATTGACATATAAAACTCAAAAGTATATTCTAAAAATAGAACGGTGTTCTAAAATATTGATAGTTTTAGCTATGTATATGAAAGGAGAGCTCACAATATGGCAAAAAAGAAATCAATACTCGATTTTTACAAAATGAAGGAGAACAAGGAAAAGGTAGCATGGATCACAGCATATGACTTTCCGATGGCTTCCTTTGCCGAGCAGGCTGGGATGGACATGATACTCGTAGGTGACTCGCTTGGAATGGTAGTTCTAGGATATAAAGGAACTATTCCTGTTACCATGGACGACTGTATTTCACATTGCCAGGCAGTTAGAAGAGGAGCACCAAACACCTTTGTGATCGGCGATATGCCTTTTGGATCATACCATACGACTGACGGTGAAGCAGTAGCAAATGCAGTCAGGTTCCTTAAGGAAGCCGATTGTGATGCGATCAAGCTTGAGGGTGGAATAAGGGTAGCAAGTAAAATTAGAGCTATTGCTGACGCAGGGATAGTTGTTTTTGGACATATTGGCTTAACACCTCAAAGTGCGGGGCAATTAGGGGGATTCAAGGCACAAGGACTCTATGTAGACAGTGCAAGAGCTTTGATCGAGGATGCACTTGCTGTTCAGGAGGCAGGAGCACTAGCTTTATTAGTTGAGGCAGTACCGCCAGAATTGACTGAGTTCATAGCAAGTAAGCTTACTATTCCAGTATACTCCATTGGAGCAGGGCTCCCCTGTGACGGCCAATTGATAATTTGTGGGGATATGCTGGGATTGTTCCAGGCATTTACTCCAAAATTCGTCAAGAAGTATGCAAATGTTGCGGAGATAATCACCAATGCCTTCAAGGAGTATGTTGAAGATGTTAAAACAGAGAAATTCCCAGAGGATCAACACGTATACCACATAAAGGATACACTGGAGAATTTCCAGAAGCTGTTCGAGGAATACAAATAACTATCAAAAATTCGGAGGTTGAAAATGGCTTTTAAAGATATTGTAAATTATATTGAGACTAAGACAGATTACCCTGTGAAGGATAGGTACGACATGCCCACATCCACAAAGACCTTTGAGGGTGGAGCTCACTACAGAATGGAGATCACAGGCATCGAAAGAGCAGTGAACTATGAGATGCTGGTAAAAGAAATCGATAAGCAAAAGGTACCAATACACAGAGTAATTGGTACAGTCGGGGGATCAGCATTTTTAGACAAGGCTGAGCTAAAGTACTATGCGCAGATCGCTTCAGATGCAAAGATAGAGACACTGGTAAATTGCATGGCTTCAAGAGCATGGGATGGCGGTAAGCAATATGCCACTCCAGAGGGATATGTTTCAGGTATGAGACTAAGAGGACAGGACAATATGTACCTTTGGTTAAAGGAATTTGACAGATGCCTTAACGCAGGTATCAGAGGCTTCCTCATAACTGACGAAAGTCTATTGCTGCTTGTTACAAAG
>CAZHLQ010000439.1:0-1519 GCA_964533235.1 uncultured Gudongella sp.
CGAGGGAATGAGTCGCCTCAGTCCACTCTCCCTTGAGAGTGGCCGTCTTAGCTTGCGAGAGCAAGTCATAAGCTGAGCGAGCTTTCTGCATCTTGAGGGACTTCTGCTCGCTATCCTTCAAGTTGTCCAACTGCTTGAGGGACCTCACCTCGGCTTGCATCAAGTCAGTGAGATGGTTACCGATGAGGTTCTGCAATGGAAGGTTCTCATTGATGTCGTGCGATTCGATCAGCACATCTCGAATGAGTGTGGCGATTCTCATCTTGTCGTTGTTCATTATTCCTCCTTAAGTGGGGGCAAGGTGCCCCATAACCAAAGTTTAGCACACTTGCCTGAGCTTGGCAAGCTATCTCTTACCAATCAGCCACGATGAGCCCTCCAAGCTGCAAAATCAGTATCCGTATCTAGCAAGTACGTCGCGTAATCAGTCAAGATCTTGGTCGGAGTATCCTTCTGAGGCTTACGCCGTGACCTCACGCTCAGTGCTTCATTCAGAGTGTCAGCAGCAGAAGACGTCATGCCCTTGCGCATCAAGTTGTAAGCATGCTTCAGCAGTCGGATCACTTGCTGGCTATTGCCCACAGCCGTGCGCATACCCGCGCGATACGTCGGGGAATAGCGATCATTGTCCGCTATCGCCTTGCTCCGCTCCATGGACTCACCTTCCTCCACTATCAGCCGCTTCACGCGCTTCAACACATCAGGGCCACATTCCCCCGCGCTGAGCGTGGTCACCAGCGACTGGATCTCCTCCAGGCGCTCATCCAACTTCATCATGTTGTCCTCCTCAAGGACGTCACTGCACTAAGCCCAAACGGGCTAAGCACTAGTTACTTTACCACTAGGCGGGCTATGGCGCAACACACTAGTTAGCATAGTGCATTGTACCGACAGCTATTAGGTGCTTCCTCAGTGGGGGGTGGTAGGGTATATTATTTATAATATATACCCAACCACCCTTCCCCACTACCTCGGTGCGCACTTTGGATATCATGGGATGTGGACGCTTGGATCCTCGACAACGCGCGGTGAACGCGCGCTCGGATCCGCTCCACACCCTGTCATAATATCTATGGGTATGATGTGGCCGTGGTGCATGGTGCGGCAAAGTTGTGGCCGGGCGGGGGTTGCACCGTGGGCCGTGGTGTGCTAAGGTTGGGTTAACCGGCCAAACAGGGCGGCAAAGTTGTTGAGGAGTTTCCCAATGGATAAGTTTCAGAAGTTCGCAGAAGAGGTTAAGCTAGCCACCGAGTTGAGGACGAGGACAACTGAGTCCATCGTTCATCACCTGGAGTTCCCAGAGTCGTGGGAGCAGGGACAGGGTAGTGAGATCTATCTTGCTGAGCTCAATCGGCGGGGTATCTACATTGATGACTTCAGGGAGTTCGCTGATCGGTGCAGTGTGGCACTGGATGGCAAGGAGTGTGGCCCTGACTTCTACAGTGATGGCACAGCGCGCGGGATGGCGAGATCGCCGTATAGCATCACAGTTGAGTTGGTCGTACGTTGGCGAATCACT
>CAZHLQ010000440.1:0-1684 GCA_964533235.1 uncultured Gudongella sp.
CGCATATCTGCCACTCCTTCAGATTGATTTGGCACCGGGACCTCAAGGAATGAACCAGGGCCAGCTATGCGCTTTTCACTGCAGCATGGGCATTTTTCAACTGTGCCATCATTAAAGATTTTATATTCCCCTTTTGCATTACGCAGAAAACCACCATCACAATAGTCACCAGTCTCATTATTTTCAAAACTACAGTCAGCTTCATAGGCACTATATATAGGATAAGGTGCGTACAAATCTAAATGTTGTTTCGATAAAGCAAAGAACAAATACCAATCAAGGTTTGACATTTCCTTTGTAATTGGGTTTTTCTTGAGGTCCTTGTTTTTCTCATTGAGTTGAGTAGACCAAAAGAAACGAGCTGGGCAATACCCTAAATCGTGACTTGCTTCTGAAACTAAAGACTGAATTTCATTCTTTTCGTTTAATTGATAAACTCTCATGTAAGTATCATCAAATACAGCTATCTGATGGTTTGGCTGATTGAAAATAAGCCATTCAAAAACATTGCAATCATGCTTTGAAAGCTGATAATCAATAACAGCATCAATCTCAAGCCAATAAAAATATGGCTCTGGGCGAGATGATTTTTGAATTTGAGGTAAGTCAACTATAAGAATACTATTAGGTGATACCTGCATTCTTTTCCATCCTGTTGTTTTCCATATCTCAGGCTCATTGAGAGAGTTCTTCTTATAACTAGCCCAATCTTCTGCAAGTTCAGAGTCAGTAAACTGGTATGAGCTAGATGAGTTACGACTATAGAAAACTCTTTCTAGCTCTCTATAGACGTCCTCAACTACAGCAGGAGTAGGCAATGGAAATTTGAACAGCTGAAGGAAAATGTTGAATTTATCCTTTGGAAGAAGTGTTTTAACCCATTGTAAGAAAATAGTAGTAGGTTGGTTAATATCAGATACAGCAATATTCGTCTCAGTATGAAACCTAAGACGACGCTGCATATTTACAGCCGCCTGAATAACCTGTCTTTTAGACGGTTTTTGCAGGATTTGCTTTATCTGATTTAACTCTAATGCCATTTTCTTCGCTATATGTATAATTACTGTCGCTAGATAGCTCCCATCCTCCGTTAAGCTGTGGGCCCATACCAAGCAGGCGTTCAGCATGTTCAATGCCAAATTCCTGCTTGATATTATGCTTAGGCACAACTAGCGTTACTGTTTGTTCTTTATTTTTTTTCATAACTGAAAAGCTTTAAGCTCCAACAGAAGCCACATTTACCCAGTCAGTAAGAGGGTTGAAGTCTAATGTTTCACGCTTGATGGAATAAAACTTGTCACTCCAGTTAGGGAAGAAAGCCCATTCAATAGTATTGCTATCAGGCTCTTCAAAGCCGCCAAGCTTCTTATCACCCACAAACAGTTTGCCAATAGGAATAGGCATATATTTTGTTGGTGCATCTATATCGTCTACGAGACAGCCGATATTACCATTTTCATCAACCAACCAAACACCAACATTTTCACACATGTACTGCTTCAACTGTGCAATGGTCTTTTGACTCTCCTGATAAATTACAGCACTAAATGTAGTCGGCTCACGACCAATATTGATTTCAATACCTCCAAGTGTCTGGTTGCCACCACCGAATGTGCGAGCCGCACCAGGTTCAGAGGTAGGTCCCTGAATATAAGGAGAAATTGTCATCTTAGTACCGTCAGCT
>CAZHLQ010000441.1:0-3733 GCA_964533235.1 uncultured Gudongella sp.
AGTAATGCCAGAGGATCTTGATGCAGTTGTAAATGTAGAGGCTGAATGCTTTCCTGAGGCAGAAGCAGCCACGAGATCATCTCTTAAGAACAGAATAAATACATTTCCGGACAGCTTCTATTTAGCTGAGACCGATGGAAGGATAATTGGTTTCGTAAATGGTTGTATTACTAATTCAAAGAAAATCTATGACGAGCTCTTCAGCGATGCTTCCCTTCATGATTCTAAAGGTCATTATCAAGCGATATTCGGCCTTGACATTATTCCGGAGTACAGAAATCAGGGGATAGCAGCAATGCTTATGAATCATCTTATTGAGGCTTCTAAAAAGTATGACCGCAAAGGACTTATACTAACCTGCAAGGAGTACTTGATCCACTACTATTCAAAATTTGGATTTTACAATCTTGGGGTATCTGATTCTACTCATGGTGGTGCAGTTTGGTATGATATGATACTAGAGTTTTAGATCATTGGTATCGATTATTAGTCATAAATGCAGCAAATCAGGTTGAGATGCTATCTGCAAATATAGATAATCAGGTGAAATTATGATAATAAGTGCAAGCAGGAGAACAGATATCCCTGCGTTCTATTCAGAGTGGTTCTTTAATAGATTGAAAGATGGGTACGTGTTAGTGCGTAATCCTTGGAATATCCATAGAGTGAGCAAGATAGGTCTAGATAAGACTTCTGTTGACGGAATTGTGTTTTGGACTAAAAATCCTCTGCCTATGTTATCAAGAATTGAGGAGCTTAATGGCTACAACTACTACGTTCAGTTCACACTAAATTCATATGAGGATGACATCGAAGCTAATTTACCTTCAAAAAAGGACTACATAATACCTGCATTTCAGAAGCTATCTGCAATGATAGGTAAGGATAGAGTTATATGGAGGTACGACCCAATATTGATCAGTGAGAAATATACTTTGGATCATCATGTACATTACTTTAGAGCTCTTGCGGATAAACTAAGTCCATACACAGAAAAATGCACCATCAGTTTCCTGGATGAATATAAAAGCATACATAAGAGGCTGTATGCAATGGGCATTCAGTATCCTGATACTAATCAGCAAATAGAACTGGCACACCAAATATCTGAAATAGCTAAATCTACCGGTATAATAGTTGATACTTGTGCCGAGGATATAGATTTAAGTAGATTTGGGATAAGTCACGCGAGCTGTATTGACAAAGAAAGACTCGAACGGCTGAGCGGTTTGAAGTTAAGCGTCAAAAGGGACAAAGGTCAAAGACCGGAGTGCTTATGCTATTCCAGCGTCGATATAGGGTCATACAACACCTGCAAAAACGGATGTGCTTATTGCTATGCAAACTATAGACCCAATGAAATCGAAAGAAATTATCGCTGGCACGATCCGAAATCTCCTCTTATTTATGGCAAGCTTTCTGAAGCAGATGCGGTGTCAGAGAGATATACCAAATGACGATGATCAACACAAGATATTAAGGAGGGTAGCATGAATAATTTTAGTGTAAATAAACCGGTAAATATGGCACCTACGGGTATAGCGACATTCGCGAAAACTAATATATGTATGGATATAAATGAGCTAGATGCTGACATTGTTGTAATTGGGGCTCCTTGTGACATTGCTATACAAGGGAAATCAGGGACAAGAATAGGTCCGAGAGGCATCCGTCTTGGATCTACTAGATTTAGCTTTAAGTCAGGAGGTTCTTATAACCCTGAAAGAGACACCTATTATATGGATGCGGATAAGTGGAAGGTATTGGATTGCGGCGATATAGACTACATACCAGGAGATTTAAGCAGCACCTTTATTAACATTGAAGCAGCAATAAGGGAAATAACAGAGAGGAAAGCATTTCCGATAGTTCTTGGTGGAGACCACTCTATTACATATCCCATCATTAAGGGAATGGATAAGGTTGGTGAGTTTGATGTGATCCACATTGATGCTCACCTCGACTGGACTGACAATATTGGAGGACAATATTATTCTAATGGCTCCCCTATGAGAAATATTTCTAAACTGCCTCACGTAAAAAATATGCTGCACATTGGTATAAGAGGTATTGGAAGCAGCGGGAGATCAGATTTTGCAGATGCCAGAAACAATGGAGATATGATCTATTCAGTTAAGCAGTTTAGAAGCATAGGTGCAGAGGAGATATTTGCCAAGTTTAAAACTGGCAGAAAGGTATTCGTTTCATTTGACATTGATGCCATGGACTATTCAATATCACCTGGTACTGGTTCGCCTATGTTTGGTGGTTTTTACTACGATGAAGTCAATGAGATGCTGGAATTGATAGCTAAGAATTTCGAAGTAATAGGTTTCGACATGGTAGAGGTTTCTCCACCTTATGATGACCAAGGCTCAACTACATGCTATCTTGCTGCAAGGCTTATTGCTGACTTTCTTGGCTTTGTTACAAAAGAGAAAGAGACTGAATAACTGACTATATGGTTATTGAGTCACATGACAGTAAGATAATTACCAAAAAACTACTTTCGAATTTACCTCTATGGTATAATGAAAGTAGTTTTTTGTATGTTAAAAATGCTTAAGTAGGTGTGATTAAAGGGCACGAAAAAGTCGAAGAGTAAATGGGAATAAATCTGAAATAGATATTGGTTCAAGTAAAATTACCGAAACTTGTGCGGGTGTATATTTAAGATTGTCCTCTAAAGACAGTGCAGACAAGGACTCGATTCATAATCAAAAGGCAATTATTCATCAGTACCTTGAGATTAATCCTGATATTAAAGTGCTCAAATATTATATCGATGATGGAGTTTCATCCTATAAGGATTTCAGACCTGCCTTTGAAGAGATGATGCAGGACATTAAGTGCGGTTTGATCAACGCAGTTATTGTAAAGGATATATCGCGTTTTGGACGAAACTATATAGAAACAGGAACATATCTTGAAACAATATTCCCAAGAATCGGCATACGATTTATATCTGTCAGTGAGGAAATAGATTCTAAGGATAAAAGCAGTAAAGACTTTGAAATTGCTATAAAGTCAATGCTGAATCATTTTTATTCACAAGATGTTTTTGCAAAAGTAAAAAGTGTTGTTAAGCAAAAGCAGATTTCAGGAGAGTATATTGCAGCGAAGCCACCCTATGGATATAAAAAATCGATTTTTGAAGGTCGTACAATTTTTGAAATTGATCTAGATAAGGCATTAATAGTCAAAAATGTTTTTGAACTCATTCTACAAGGAGCCAGTTATTACAAAATAGCAGGAGAACTTAATCTCAACGGTATTAAATCTCCTGGTGGCAATGACTGGACAGTTAAAGCAGTTAGCCGGATTATAAATAATCGCTTTTACACCGGTCTTCTTGAAATGGGGAAAACTGAAAATACACTTGGTGGTCTGAAGTCATTTATCAATAAAAATCAACAAGATTGGATTACGATAGATAATCATCACGAAGCGATAATTGATTTAGAAACTTTTGATAAGGTGCAAAGCACTATTGAAGCAAAAAAAGATAAACCGTTAAACACTGCCAAAAATATAGCCAGAATCAAGGATACAGTAAACATTAGTCAGATAAGTAAAATTGACAAATTTTTATATTGTGGAGACTGTGGCGGAAAAGGAAAAAGAGATCGTGGCGGTTGCAGCCGGATTTGATGATCTTGTGGGCCTCATCTGGGTTCATCCCGCCCACCAGAAAAAGGGCCTGGGAGGCAGGCTGCTGGATATCGTTGAAGCG
>CAZHLQ010000442.1:0-1860 GCA_964533235.1 uncultured Gudongella sp.
TGGTGGAGATGAGTCAGCTCTACTTGCAGCTTTTCTTTTTCTTTGATTATCTTAGCCAATAATTCCTTGGCGAAATCAGCAGATCCCATGTTAATGACCGCCCTTTCATAGATATTTGGTATTGCATTACCAATACTATCATGATAATACGAGAGCGTCAATAATGGTTATAGATTACCAAATGTATTACAAAAGGCCTGTTTCATCAGGGTGCTATAATGGATTTATCTAATGCAGCGTAATTGCATCAAGTACAGCATTGGCAAATTCATGTCTTTGCATTCTTAAGTGTCAGTGGCTCGCTTCTACTACAATTTTTTGGACTGCGTAGGGCCTTGCATACTTTATATAGGCATCACTAACAAATATTGAACCCTCACGGTGTGGTTCAATCCACATAGCAGGGTATACTTCTATATGCTTGGGGTTGTTATATGGATTGATGGCAATATCGTTTTCCGTGAAGGAAATATCACAACCTGATTCTTTAAGAATTTTTTCCAGTGGTTTAATGTATCTTTGCTGAACTGGAACAGTTATTGCTTTCGCTATAGTTCCATCGACTCCCCAGTGAAGTAATTGAAGAGCAGAGAAACGATCCAGCACGCCATGAACATACTGATTTCTAAAGTGTTTTAGGCACTTATGACAAGCGTCATTGCAGTCACAGCTAGAAAGCAAAGTTTTCATTCGCTTAAATAGAGTTTCAATCTGTTCTGCGACTTCTACAGCATAGCCGGCACCACTTGATAGACTGTCATAAAGATAAATATCTATATAGGAACCATTTGCATTCTTTCTAAGACGATGGCCTGTAACAAGCTCGGCAAATTCGATATCAAGCTCTTGACTAGCTGTCAATCTTAGTGCCTCCGCTAAGGACTGAGCTGCTCTGTTGATCCAGGGATTATCTTTTCGACGTGTGTCTATTTTTTTGTCATCAAGTGCAAACTCAAGTACGAGCATATCCGTTACAAAGTCGTATCCTAGATTGACGTTGATAGCATTTAGATGCTTGCAGGGGCCTCGTAAGTATTTTGATTTATATGGTCTTTGTATATCTTTAAGGATATTTTGCTCCTTGCCGGGAAATGCTGCGCCACAATCCTTGCAGACCATAAAGCCGTTGTCCTCGCTGCCCTTGTTGATCATAATGATTCGCTGATTTGTGCGTGAAGCGATACGAATGTTTTTGTAACCGGGTATAATGCGCATTTCATCGGCTTCCGGTAGCGTAGAGTATAACGGTTGTTGAACAGCGCTGTATTCCTCAGATAATTGCGCATCTGGTATTGCTTCAGCATTTCGAGGGGCAAAACCCCAAGGTCGAAGCATTTGACGAGATAGGGATAGTTCTGTGTTCCCACAGAATGGGCAAGCGTATACTTTTTCTATAGCAAGCCCAAACCAACCACAATTCGGGCAGGTATTGACGTCCTTAATATAGTTTGGATCTTCAATAAAAGCCCTTGCTGGATTGTTCATCTGCCCGCTTTTCCAGCCACTTCCAGGATGATATATACCGCCAATCTGGTAGGTTTGTTTATCAACAACAATCGCTCGTCCAGGCGCATACTCACCAATAGCAACATCAAGGCCTCGGTCTACTTGATACCTTATCTTACCATCATGATCTGAAATATAGGTACTTACAACATTCTTGGGGAACGAGTAAGTCGGCACAATTCCCTCCTCATACAGTGAGTCAAGTAAAACCTTCGCATTAACCTGCTCTCCGCTTTCTGTAACACCATATAATTCAGGATGTGCATCTCGCTTTTCTTTTAATTTTACCAAGTTGTCTGCAAGCGCCTTCCGGAAAATCGTCATATCAAAACTAGATGGCGAATTAATAAGAAT
>CAZHLQ010000443.1:0-3689 GCA_964533235.1 uncultured Gudongella sp.
GTATGCAATCGCTTCAAAGCTTAATGAAAAAAGGCCTTAGGAAGGGAGACGTACTTTCCCAATGGAATGAAAAGCAGTTACTAGTCCTTTTCCACAGCCTCTCAGAGATTGATATAGACATAGTATTAGGAAGGATAAGAAATTCCTTCGACAAAGCAGTGAATGGTAGCTATCTTGATCTAAACATTAAACTAAAAAAAATATAGTATATGAAATTTTATGAAAATCCCTTGGATAAAAGCTTCCAAGGGATTTTCTGCTTTCTGGGTCGTTGTGTAATCGATATGTAATCTATTTGAATCCAGCATGTAGCACCTTCAGGTATATATTGTATGGAAGTAGAAATTACAAAACGGTTACAGAGTGCTTCGACGGAGGTGAGTGTATGATGAGATCCAGGTATTTAATAATAAGCTTGATTCTTGGTATTTCTATGGCGCTGCCGCAGGGATTAGTAGCGTACGGAGAAGAACTAGAGGTAACTCAGATAATTATCGATGACCAACTTGAGCTGCCACCGGAGCCTGAGCTTCCACCGGAGCCCGAGCTGCCACCAGAGCCTGAGCTGCCACCGGAACCTGAGCTGCCACCGGAGCCCGAGCTGCCACCGGAGCCTGAGCTGCCACCAGAGCCCGAGCTGCCACCGGAGCCTGAATATATTATTCCTGAGCCTATAATCATATATAGAAATCTCAGCTTATATGCAGAAGCAGAGCCCCTTGATGAATTCTGGACTAACGGGGATGTATTGAGATACGAAGTTTACCTGTCAAATGAGGGAACTGAGATATTAAGTGGTATCGATGTTCAGGATGATCTGGGCTTAAACGATAGTATAGGCTCACTCCTGCCAGGGGAGAGTATTACACTGGATGGAGCATATAGAATAGATGACTACAACAGAGATGAGATCATTACTAACTCGATAGATATAGCAGCTGACTTTGAGGGAGAGCACATAAGCCTGAATGTTGATTTTAGTGTAGATGTAAGGATTCCTAAGGGCTCGATAACGATAATAAATGACTCTGATGAGCTTTCAGGTAGTGATGAAGAATTTGACTTTTTTATAGATGGACCAATGGGATCAAGCTACTCGATGTCACTTTCGCCAGGAGAGTCAGGGACGATAGAGGATCTTTTTATAGGAGATTACAGAGTAGCTACAATAGCACCTATGTATTATGAAACAAGTAGAACGACTGATATAGTTGAGCTGACTCTTAGTGAGCTTGATCAAGATGTGAGGATAGAATGCAGTGCAATAACTGAAGCCTGGTTTACAAGCTCAAATACTGCGACAATTGGTGGTGACAGAATATCATCCAGAGATGTAGTGGTGGAAGCAGTAAGATATACTAATTCAGATAGTAGATCAGATAGTGTATATATAGAGCTTGAGCCCATTATAATCATACCCGAGCCAATCCTGGTTGTTCCAGAGTTAGTTGTACCTGTCGAAACTCAACCTGCTGAAGAATTACCACCAATAATAGAAGAACCAATAACAGAAGAACCAATAACAGAAGATATCGCACCACCTAAGGAGCCTGAAGCGATGGTTCCGCTGGAGGAGTCGGAGGTGCAGCAGTGATGCAAGATACCAACAAAAATATTGCCAAGCTAGTAGCGAATATACTATTCTGGATATTTATGTTAGTCATGGTGTTTCTTATATTCCTCGCAGCTCAATCAAGGTTCACAGGGATGGAGCCGTCAATATTTGGAAACAGACTTTATGTCGTCGATGGGGGGAGTATGGAACCTACCCTAAAAGTCAATTCGCTGATCATTGTCAATGAGAGGACGCCAGACGAGATACTTTTGGGTGACATTTTAACTTATTATGGTTCTGGTTCCAAAACAAGAGTTACCCATAGAGTCATAGAGATTGGTCCTAATAATGAGTACTTTATAACTCGAGGCGATGCAAATAATGTTGAGGATGCCATACCTGTTGATAGAGAAAATGTAATTGGAGTAGTTGCCTTTTCTATACCACATTTAGGCTATGCATTCAGATTCTTAAGCAGCATTCAGGGGATCATATTTATTGTATCTACGAGCATAATTGTTTTTATTGCTCCGCTTCTATTTAAGAGAAAGACCAAGGAAGCCTAGGGAAAGGATGGATGTATATGAAAGGAAGGATGATTACTTTCTCATTAATACTGTTGATTTCGTTAATGGTAGCTGGTGGGACATTCTCTTGGTTTACATCCAGCCCTGATGAATCCTCGAATGATATTATGATGGGGATTGTTGAAGTGGATGTTATTGAAAATGGACTAGATGAGATATGGGTGAAGAATAGTGGTACTAGTGAATGCTTTGTAAGAGTAAGACTAATACCCCAATGGAGCGATCAAAGCTTATCAGTATCAAATGTAGAAATCGACATAAACGACAATAGCTGGATAGAAGAAGGTGGATATTATTACTTCAAAGAATCACTACCAGTGGATGAAAAGACGGATTATCTTATAAGAAGTGTTGATTATAGTGAATTGACATCCGAGTATGAAGGCGCAGCTTTTACACTTAAAGTTGTAGCTGAAGGAGTCCAAATTGCTGAAGAGGCTTGGAGAGAAGTATGGAGCATTGATAGCTTACCTTTTTGATCCAGACCTAAATGGGATTCCATTGAGATAAAGGAGTTTGGCAAACTTGGCGAAAGCTAAGGACGCAAAGCTAGAGGGCCTTAATGTCATGGCAGCCTGGCTGCGGCAACCATAATCTAACTAAGAAGGAGGAGAGTAGAGTGAAAAAGCGTAATATGATGTTAGCAACAGCATTATTGTTAGTAGTATTACTTATTGGAGGGGGAACATTTGCTTGGTTCACAGCTAGTACATTGCCAAAAACCAACAAATTCCAAGCAGGAACATTGAAAATTACTCTAGTAGACAGGTTCTGTGAAGAATTAGCAAAAAATGTTAACCCAGGTGATTGCTACTACAAAGAGATCTATGTAAAAAATGAGGGAACAAAAAGAGCAGTAGTCAGGATCAAAAAAGACATGGCATTTGACAACCCAGTATTAAGTCTTGCTCCGATCAGCTCTTCAATTGATTCCAACTGGTTCGAAAAAAATGGATATTACATCTACAAGTGGGTTCTTGATCCAGGTGAAAGCACAGCAGGTCTTTTCAAGTATGATAAGATTTGCTTCAGTGGACCATTGATGGGCAATGAGTATCAGGGTCAAAGATTTAACATCAAGGTAAAGGCAGAAGCAATCCAGGCAACCCATCAAGCACCTTGGGAAAATGGCTGGGGAGTTCTGGTTTACAATGACTGGGTATATAAAACTGCTGTAGAGGGAGAGGAAGTAGGAGAAGGCGAAGTTAGAGAAGGTACTGAAGCTGAATTCCAAGCTCTTCTTGAAGCAGAAGGAACTGCAATCGGTGAAAAAGAAGCAATAGATATTCTAGATGACGCTGAATAGGGAAAGTTGGCTGTATAATATGCAATATTTTACATAAAGGCGGTCCTGCCGCCTTTATGTAATTACATAAAATCATTTTGCACAGGAAGAAATACCTCTTATGCTCCCTATGCTTCCAAGGACTGGTGCAGTATCAGCCAATATATATTATGCTCTTAGCTTCATGTTATAGGGATTAGGAATCAAAAATTAAAATAGCAAATAAAAAATGCAGCGATCCTTAGGAGCGCTGCATTAAATG
>CAZHLQ010000444.1:0-5291 GCA_964533235.1 uncultured Gudongella sp.
ATTATCTATATTGTAGCAGCTTGGTCATTATATTACTTTGACCTGGGTCAAAATTTGGATGCCAATTTCAATGTTACCCAATATATTTATAATTATTCCCTTCCTTTAGCTTATCTCAGTCCTTAAATGTTCCATTCTTCTGTGCTATAATATCTTTGAAAGGTAGGAGATTAGCTATGAACTATCTATTAATGGCTGTTCTTGGATATTTGATTGGCTGTCTGCAATTTGCGTATATATTTGGGAGGATTTTTAAAGGCGTTGATATCAGAGAGCTTGGTCATGGAAACTCAGGTGCTTCCAATGCAGTTCAATCGATGGGCTGGAAGTATGGGGTAGCAGTAGGGGTCCTTGATATTCTGAAAGCTGTCACAGCTATACTTATTGCAAGAGCTTTATTCCCCCATGAGGTTTCGTTAAACGGACCGCTTGTCGACTACTGGACAGGAGCAGCTGTGGTGTTAGGCCATAATTATCCATTTTTTATGGATTTTAAGGGTGGAAAGGGAACTGCGTCAACAGTTGGCTTTCTCCTGGCTCTCGATTACAGGATAGGGATCGCAGCGATACTGACCGTTTTGATCGTTACGATAGCGACCGACTATATTGTAATAGGAACCATGGCTCTTCTGGCTCTTATCCTCATATACACGTTTTTTATGGATTTTGGAGTTTTCTGTATGGTAATTGCAGTTGGGATGGCTATACAAAGTGTACTAAAGCACCTGCCTAACCTGAAGAGAATATCCAGAGGTGAGGAGAATGGACTTAGAGGTACCATGAAGAAAAAATAACAGTCTGAGGACATATAATGTCCTCAGACTGTTATTTTTTTTGTGACGCTCGCTTACTTTTTTTATGTACAAGAGTATTTCTTTCCCAAAAAACACCTTCCTCATAGCCCTGTATCCTTTTATCATTTTCAGCCATTTCCAAACGTTTCTCAGCCCAGACGCAATACTGAGGATTTTGCTCTATACCTATGAAATGCCTTCCGAGCTTCTTCGCTGTGACTGATGTAGAGCCAGATCCAAGGAATGGATCAAGAACAACATCCCCTGCATTTGAGCTGGCTAGTATGAGCTTTGCTAAAAGCTTTTCAGGTTTTTGAGTGGGATGGTCTGTATTCTCAGGCATAGACCAATAAGGAATCGATATATCATCCCAGAAGTTTGATGGATGTGTATTCCTGAAGTTTCCTTCCTTTGTCTCCTCCCAATCCTTGGGATGGCCTTCCGATCTGTAAGGTGCTATTACTCTTCTTCTGATCTTTACATCGTCTATATTGAAGGTGTAGTCCTTCGAAGGGGTTGCAAACCATATATCCTCCATACCATTTTTCCAATTATTTTTTGCACCTCGGCCTTTTTCCCGTTGCCAGGTGATCCTGTTTCTAATTAGGAAGTGCTTTTCCAGGACCATGCCTATGATCGAGCTGGTCCTCCAATCACAGCACACATATATAGAGCCCGTTCTCTTTAACATAGGCTTGATCAGTGTTATCCAATTCTCGGTGTACTCACTGTAAAGCTCAATGGATGTCTTTCTGAACCTTTCACCATGAAAATCCTTATCAAGATTATACGGCGGGTCGACTATCACGAGGTCCGCAAATCCCTCTGGAAGCTGCTTTAGTACCTGGAATGAATCCCCGAGGATCGTCTTGTCTAAAATATCTGACACACCGGTGTCCTTTACTTGGGTAATGCATCTATCTAGGTACTCCTTGCCCTCTTCAATTGTAATATCTATTGTTTTGTTTCTCTCAGCCTTCATAATGCCTCCTAACCAAAAGTACATAATAAGTTCTATATACTGATTATAGCAGTTCTTAAGTTTTAAACAAGAAAACGGAGCTATAATTAGCCCCGTCAGATATTATTTTCTCTTTTTCTTTTCGCTTGCTCTCTCGACTCTTACCTTAAGACCCTTTATCTTTTTGCCATTTAGTCCAGCTATTACTACATCTGCGTAACCGCTGTCTACCTCCATAAAGGTAAACTTATCATATACGTCGATATTCCCGATAAGCTTCTTGGAAAGTCCAGTCTCCTGGAATATTGCTGAAAGAAGATGTCTTGGACTAAAGCCTTGCTCCTTGCCAAGATTTACATGAAGTCTTGTGGTATTACCGGCATATTTCTGCTTCTTACCACCGGAATCTCTTCCATCCACTGAATCGAAGGTTCTCATTTTCTTTCCTGTATCTACCATTTCCAGCTCTTCATGGCCTTCAAACAGCTTGTTTTCCTCAACATACAGCTTAAGAAGTGCACTTGCAACATCAAAGGAGTTGTACTCCTCCTGGAGCAATGTATCGATTATCCCCGAGTACTTTGAAATATCTCCTGAATCTAGGCTCTCCCTTATCTTCTGAGTTATACTTTCAGTGTACTGTGCCTGAATATCCTTGAGTGTCGGAAGATCCCTTCTCTCAATAGTGGTCTTCGTATACTTTTGTACGTCCTTCAGCTTATATATTTCTCTTCCTGCTACAAAGCTGAATGCCTTCCCTGTCCTTCCTGCTCTTGCAGTACGACCGATCCTGTGGACGTAATACTCCTCATCCTGTGGCATGTCGTAGTTGATTACTATATCGACATCGTCTACGTCAAGACCTCTTGCTGCAACATCAGTTGCAATAAGGATATCGATAGTGCCCTTCCTGAATTTGCCCATGACAGTATCTCTTTGGCTCTGTTTCAAGTCACCGTGGAGTCCATCGGCAAAGTAACCTCTTCCCTGAAGCTCGGCAGTAAGCTCATCGACCTTCTTCTTAGTGTTACAGAAGACGATGGTAAGCTTTGGATTGTAGATATCCACTAGTCTGCTTAGTATTTCGGTCTTCATATGAGATTTTAGCTCAAAATACGCCTGTTCAACCATAGGAACTGTTAGCTCCTTGTGAACGACCTTTATGAATTCAGGGTTTGATTGGTATTTTGCAGCAAATCTTCTGATTTCTTCCGGCATGGTAGCAGAGAAAAATATGGTCTGTCTTTCTGTTGGCAGAGTATTCATGACCAGTTCAATATCATCTCTAAAGCCCATGTCAAACATCTCGTCAGCCTCGTCAAGTACCATGTACTTAACTGCTCCTGGCTTCAACGTCCTTCTATTTATATGGTCTATGACCCTTCCAGGTGTTCCAACAACAATTTGGACACCACTCTTGAGGGCTCTGATTTGTCTATCTATCGGCTGCCCTCCGTAAACCGGGAGGACGTTCAATCCCCTCATATACTTTCCAAGCTTGCTTATCTCCTCAGCAACCTGGATGGACAGCTCTCTGGTTGGACACAGTATTAGTGCCTGCAGAGTCTTGTCGTGTGGGTCGCACATTTCCAGCAAAGGTATCCCAAAGGCTGCAGTTTTACCGGTACCGGTCTGTGCCTGTCCGATTATGTCCTTGCCCTCGAGGAGCACAGGTATGGCCTGGGTCTGTATTGGAGATGCTTCCTCAAAGCCCATTGCCTTGATTCCCTTCTTTACGCCCTCTGACAATTGCATTTCTTCAAATCTCAAATTTTCCATTAAAACAAAATTCCTCCTTATTGTTAACCTTTCAAGTATATCCTTTGCTTTCTGAAATTGCAAGGGAAATATCACATTTTAAGTAAAATCTACTTTTATTTATATCCCTATATAGGACACCTTCAAACAGATCGGACTTTATAAAATGCAAATGTTGTAGACTTAGCTCGCCTTTTTTTGTATAATCTTTTGAGGATTGATCGAAAGGAGCAGGCAATGAGTATTTTAACTGTTGCAAACCTTTCTCATGGTTTTGGCGATCGTGAGATATTAAAAAATGTAAACTTCAGATTACTTAAGGGTGAGCATGTAGGTCTTATCGGAGCAAATGGCGAGGGCAAATCATCCTTCATGAACATAATAACCGGTAAACTGGAACCTGACGATGGACAGATAGAATGGTCCAAAAGGGTCAGGGTGGGATATCTTGACCAGCATTCAGTGCTGGAAAGGGGAATGACCATCAGAGATGTTTTAAGAACTGCTTTCCAGTATCTATTCGATCTTGAAGCAGAGATGCAGGATATGTATATGAAGATGGGCGAGGTAGATGAGGAACAGCTTCAATCTATGCTTGAGGATGTTGGCACGATACAGGATATACTTGACCACAATGACTTCTATATAATTGATTCAAAAATTGAGGAAATTTCAAAAGGTCTCGGTCTTGATGAGATAGGGCTAGATAGAGCGGTGACAGATCTGAGCGGTGGCCAAAGAACAAAGGTATTGCTGACTAAGCTGCTTTTGGAGAAGCCAGATATCCTTATGCTGGACGAGCCTACAAATTATCTTGATGAACAACATATCGTGTGGCTGAGAAGGTATCTTCAGGAATATGAGAATGCTTTTATCCTTATTTCCCACGATATCCCGTTCCTAAACAGTGTAATAAACCTTGTATATCATGTCGAGGATAAGGAGCTAAATAGATATGTCGGCAACTACGACGACTTCCAGCGTCTCTACGAGGCAAAGAAGGCTCAGCTTGAAGCAGCCTACAACAGACAGCAACAGGAGATTGCGGATCTTGAGGATTTCGTCCGCAGAAACAAGGCAAGTGTTGCGACTAGAAACATGGCAATGTCAAGACAGAAAAAGCTGGACAAGATGGATATCATCGAGCTTGCAAGAGAGAAGCCGAAGCCGCAGTTCAGCTTCAAGGAGGGAAGAACGGCTAACAAGCTGATCTTCCAGACTAAGGAACTTGTCATTGGGTATGGGGAGCCACTTACCAAACCCCTGGATCTGATGCTTGAGAGAGGACAGAAGATTGCCCTTACAGGAGCGAATGGTTTGGGTAAAACAACTCTTTTAAAGTCAATACTTGGGCTGATACCAGCCTTTTCCGGTCAGGCAGTGCTTGGCGATAATCTTGAAATCGGTTATTTCCAGCAGGAAATGGATCCAGGAAACAACACCTGTATCGAGGAGATCTGGCAGGAGTTCCCTGGATGGACACAATACGAGGTTAGAAGTGCGCTTGCTAAGTGCGGACTGACGACAAAGCACATTGAATCAAAAGTTATGGTTCTCAGCGGCGGTGAGCAGGCAAAGGTAAGGCTTTGCAAGATCATGAACAGGCCTACCAATATTCTGCTGCTAGATGAGCCAACAAACCACCTTGATGTAGATGCAAAAGAGGAGCTTATGAGAGCCCTTAAGGCATATAAGGGCGGGATTCTTTTGATTTCCCATGAGCCTGAATTCTACAGGGAAGTAGCAACAGAGGTTTGGAATTGCGAGGGCTGGAGTAC
>CAZHLQ010000445.1:0-1803 GCA_964533235.1 uncultured Gudongella sp.
GGGCGGGCCTTGTGTCCGCTGGGATGATTCCCACTAAGTATGTTCCGGGGATAATCCAGGAAGCTGTAGGGCAGAGCGTTTGCATGAAGCTGATGAGGCGGCTGCCAAACATGTCTACCAAAGTGGAGTCCATGCCTGTTATGAACCTCTTTCCGGAGGCTTATTGGGTCGATACGGAGGCAGGAGACGACAGCCTAACTGAGCCTGCCGAGGGCCTCCTGGAGACCACTGAGCAGGGATGGACTAATACCACCATCACCGCTGCCAAGATGGGTGTTGTGGTGCCCATACCAAAGGACACCATCGACGACGCTATCAGCAACGGATACGATCTTTGGGGCGAAATCCGGCCTCGGCTGGCGGAGTCCATAGCCCGCAAATTTGATTTGGCGGTGCTGTTTGGTACCTCAAAGCCCACTGCATTTCCGGATAGCATCCTGACGGATGCCGGTACTGCAAGCATGACCATCGGCAGATCCGTTTCAGTCGGCGGTGGCAAGACGTTTGCAGATATGTACGATGCTATCATGAGCGAAAACGGCCTTCTGGGATTGGTAGAAGGCAAACGCTATAATCCGGATGGCATTGTGGCAGACATCTCCATGAAAGCCATTCTCAGGAGCATAAGAAGCTCTGAGGGCATCCCACTGTGGTCCGGAGAGAATAATGGTCAGGGAGGCACACGCTATAGCTTCGACGGTATCCCGGTAGATTTCTCCGAGAATATGGTCTCTACCAGTGCGCTGATGATCGTGGGGGCATGGAAGAAAGCTATGTATGCCTGGCGGTCTGATATTGCCATTTCGATGAGCGATTCTGCAATGATAACAGATAGCTCCGGGGCCGTAAAACTCAATGCTTTCCAGCAGGACGCTATTTTGATGAAAGCCACCTGTAGAATCGGATGGTGCTTACCGCTTCCGGCAGACATCGCCGGTACTGCGACTAGATTCCCGTTCGCTGTCCTGACGGCGTAGGTGGTCGATAATGGGATGGTACTCTCGGGAGGCTCCAAAAGAGCCTCCTAAGCCACCTATAGAAGCAGAGCCTAAAGAGAAATCCAGGAAGAAGAAGGAGAAGAAAGCATGAGACTGAGATCTATTGCGATTATCCTAATGCTATTGGCGCTGGTGGGCGGGGCGATGGCTCAGGGCAGCTATTACCCTCAGCAGATCGGCACCGGCAAGACCATCAAGAGCTATGGCGGGACAACCTATGCCATGGTCCCCGCCTTGCAGGTCATAGCAGCGGCAGAATCGAGCGACGACGACCAGCTATTTGACGCAACAACGGGTCACTGCAACCAGACCACGAATATCCTCAAGACCACGTTCCTGGCCCAGCCGGATGTTCCCCGGAACCTCATCGCCACATTCAACGCCAGCACGTCCGGCAGCATCAAGATTACAGGCACTGATATCTCAGATGCCGCTATCACCGAAAACCTGACCATCTCTGCCGCGTCCTCTGCTGCATCAACAAAGGCATTCAAGACTGTCACATTAATCAATGCTGATCTGACTGCCGGAGAGACCAACAAAACATTGAAGATGGGTACCGGGAACCTCCTGGCCCTGAATGAGAAGCTTGGGACCTACGACCAGATCAGCGACACATATGTCAATGGGGTCATAGAGTCCACTGCGGCAGCAGTGACCAAGAACAGCACTGTGCTATCTCTAAATACAGTGGACACTACAAGCGCTCCGGGTGGATATGTGACTCTGGTCTATTACATGTTGAAGGGATAGACTAGAATATTGAGGAGGAGATATAGATGAGCGATTGGGCTGGAACAGCCAC
>CAZHLQ010000446.1:0-4599 GCA_964533235.1 uncultured Gudongella sp.
GGTCATGGACTAAAAAGTAAGCAGCCCGTTCGGGCTGCTTACTTTTATTTATTAGTTTCCGTCGATACTAGATCCTCTTCT
Organism: uncultured Gudongella sp.; assembly: GCA_964533235.1. GTDB lineage: Bacteria > Bacillota > Clostridia > Tissierellales > Tissierellaceae > Gudongella. Next base: position 82 of record CAZHLQ010000446.1, read on the forward strand.
CATCATTCCGCCCTGACCCTGTCCTTTTTGACCGCCAAAGCCTCCTCGGAAGCCTTCGCCATCTCTGTTTCCAAATAAACCTGTGCCCTGCATTATTCTCATTTGAGTCCCGTCACATGCTTGAAGTTTTTCTATTATTCCATCTGCTCTTTCTTGTGTCAATTTACCAATCCTAACCATTTCTTGAAGCATAGCTTTCTTAGCTGCAAGCATTTCTTCACTAAACTCTACATAGAATGTTTCTCCCTCAGACTGTGCAAGCTCACCAAACCATTTGTTTTGCTCATTTTTGTAGGCATATGCCTCTTGTTCCGACATTCCCTTCATTACTCCAAATATCTTTGCAGGGCTCCAGCTTGTTTCAGCAAAGGCAACACTCATCGTACTTAATAGCATAACTGCTACTGCCAATACTACAACTGTTTTTTTCAACTCAACACACTCCTTTATCTCATCTATACCTGATGATTAGAGTATATAAAAAATTTATGTTGAAATTGTGATGAAAATATATATTTTTTGTTGACTCACTATTTTTTATTGCTGATCTCAAACCAAAAGGTGGTGCCAACTCCAAGCTTACTTTCAACTCCAAATTTCGATCCATGGGCTTCAAGAATACCTTTAACAATAGCAAGTCCTATTCCCGTTCCTTTAACACCCGAACCACTTTTTTCTACCTTATAATATCTTTCCCAAATAAAAGGAAGCTCCTCGTCAGGTATTCCATCCCCTGTATCTTTTATCTCGACTCTAGTAGTAGATGGGGTTCCTTTTATGGAAATTGAGATTTTCCCACCAGATTTTGTATGATTCATTGAATTTGACAGTAAGTTATGAAATACCTGCTGTATTCTTTTTGGGTCGTAACATAAAATTTGGGAATCCCTATCAGTCTCCAGCACAAGCTCAATACCTTTTTTATCTGCTCCCATAATGTATTTGCCAACAGCGGTCTGTGCATCAGCCACGATGTCTCCCTCCACTGGACTTATATCGGCATAGCCTGCCTGGATTTGAGAAAGATTTAAAATATCGTCTACCATTATGCCTAATCTGTCAGTCTCCTCTATTATTATATCAAGACTTTCTCTTCTGTTACCAATTTGATCATATTGAACATCTCTAGCAAGCTCTGCATAGCCCCTTATGAGTCCAAGGGGGGTCCTGAGCTCATGAGATACATTAGCGACCAAGTCCTTTCTTAGCTTGTCCAGCTTTGATAGTTGATCAGCCATCCTGTTGAAGTTATTAGCCAGCTCCCCCAACTCATCTCTGGAAGATACATCTGCCCGTGCATCCATGTTCCCTGCAGCTAACTGGTTGACTGTTCGGTTTAGTTCTCTTACAGGCTTTAAGAGCATCCTCGCAATAAATGTACCTATTGCAGCTGAAAGTATTAGAAGCAAAAGTGATATCCCAATCAGCTGGTCCTTCAATATACCTACTGTTTCGTTGATCGGTTCAGCAGGTATGGTCCCTGTTATTATAGTTTGACCTCCCTGGATCATTACTGAGTAAGCTATAAGCTCGAGGTTCTGCCTTGGATGAGTTGTGCGAGTCAAGGCTTCCCCTGATTCAAGAATTTCATCCAGGTATGCGCCCCTCAATATTCTAGAGCCTGCCATTTGTCCACGCATACCTCCCGGACCTCTAAGAGAGGTCATTCCGTCAAGACTGTATACTTCTATGGAAATATTCCTTGAGATTAGTACATTCTCTGCATACTCCTCAAAGTTCGTCATGTCTCCTGCCTCATACAGAACAGCCGCTTCATGGAGATTTGTCTTAAGGGTGTCCACAATTCTATTGGTGTAATTGCGCTCTAGGAATACTGTTTGATATAGCCAAATAGAACCAAGTGTTGCTGCTACAAGGATTATCATCCCAAAAATCAGCTTATAGGATATCTTTTTCATTTCCCGCTTCCCTCCGGATCAAACTTGTATCCGACACCCCAAACTGTTGATACCATTCCTTTGTATGGTCCAAGACTTTCTCTGAGTACCTTGACGTGCGTATCCACTGTCCTGTCGTCACCAAAAAAGTCTAATCCCCAAACACCGTCAAGTATCTGTTGACGTGTCAGAGCGCGGTTCTTATTCCCAGCAAGATATATCAAAAGCTCATATTCCTTGGGAGTCATTTTGACCTGTGAACCATCTATAGATACTGCTCTGGCGCTGGTATCTATTTTAAGTCCTTCGTATTCATAGCCTTCAGCTTCATTGTCTCTGCCCTTTTTATTTCTCTTTGTTACAGCTTTTAGCCTTGCCATCAGTTCCTTGGGGCTGAAGGGCTTTACCATATAATCGTCTGCTCCAAGCTCGAATCCAAACAGTTTATCGTATTCCTCTCCTCGAGCAGTAAGCATTACCACAGGTACATCTGAGCTTCTCCTGATTGTTCTAAGAACGGTCCATCCGTCTACTAATGGCATCATGACATCCAGCAGGACAGCCTCATATTCTCTCATCCCAAATTGTTCAATAGCTTCCTCCCCATTGGACGCTTCAAAAATATCGTAGCCTTCAAGAACTAAATATTCCCCAAGGAGCTTTCTCATCTTTATTTCATCATCAGCAATAAGTATATTCATTAGATTTTCCTCCCTCGAAGGTTTCTATACCCAATTAGAAATTTTTGTGGTCACTATGAGATATTATATTAGCTAAATGTGATAAAATTGTGTTATATAAAATATAGGTGGTGATTTATATGAGAGTTGAAATAAGAAATATGATTCCTGAGGATTGGGATGAGGTCGCAAGGATCTACAGTCAGGGCTTGGAGGAAGGCAAATCAACATTTCAAACTGTTTGTCCCACCTATGTGGAATGGGATGCCTCCCATATCAGGGAGTGTAGATTCATATTGGAGGTTGATGGCTCTATTGCCGGTTGGGCAGCATTGAGTCCAACATCTTCAAGAGCGGTTTACAGGGGTGTCGTGGAGGCCAGCATTTACCTGGACTCAAAATTCAGATCCCTGGGTCTAGGAACGATCCTTCTTTCTCATTTGTGTGATGAATCCGAAAATCAGGGCTTTTACAGCCTATATGCATCAATTTTTGAAACCAATAGGGCTTCGTATAATATGAACCTTAAATGTGGTTTTAGAGAAGTTGGCTATAGGGAGAAAATTGCTAAGGATAAGTTTGGAACTTGGCAAAACACTATCATAATGGAGAGAAGAAGCAAGAATATTCTTTGATGAAAGGGAGATTTTGTGTTAGATAAAGGTACTGACTTTAATAACGAAGTATTCAAAAAACTGAATGAGGACCACAATAAACTATACAGATTCGTGCTTGACTACCATGACTATATCTACTCCTCAAGAGATTATGGCACCGGTGACATCCTTTCAATGATGGAGGCCCATGTTTTGACTGACATTGTTGACTCACCAGGTACAACTGTTACGGAGTTGGCTAAGGTCTGGGATAGGACAGCGAGTGCAATATCGCAAACTGTTCGAAAGCTTATGAAAAAGGGATATGTATATAGGGAAAATTCAACGCAGGACGCTAAGGTATTCTTCCTTTATCCAACAGAATCTGCAAAGGAATTTTCAGAAGCACATAAGAGATTTGATACAAGAAATATCCTCCGATCAGTGAAGATGCTTAGAGAGGATTTTTCTGAGGAAGAATTGGAAATATTCTTCTCCATTATCGACAAGTACAGCGACATCCTTAAACAGGGAACTAAATAACAAGGTAGCCCCATTATCAGGGCTACCTCATTGTTTACTTATTATATTTTCAAATATTATTCATATCTTTTCTCAACATTTCTTTTAAATGAAGTTCTGGAGAATATATATCTACTGAAAAGGTCCAAAGCCATTGCTATCCAGATCCAATATAGTTCAGCCTTAACAACGTAAGCTAGAATTAGTACAAGCGGTATCCTGATAAACCATATGCCGAGTATTGTTGTAAACATAGGAACATTTGGATAACCTGCTCCTCTCAATGCTCCATTATAGAGACCTGCCAAATTTTGTGGCAGCTGGGATATCCCCATCACGATAAGATATACGCTTCCTATGGCTATCATCGACTGATCTGTTGTAAGGAGTCTCATTACCAGCCCTGGGATAAATACCAATATTGCTCCCATAACCAGGGTGATCGCCACTACCATCTTTCTTAGCTCACTCATATAGGTTCTAGATTGTTTGAAGTCGTTAGCCCCGAGATGCTGACCGATAAATGCGGTAGCTGCTATCGAGAAGCCTGCAGCCGGCATATATGATATGGATTCTGCCTGAAGACCCAGTTGGTACGAGGCATACGCTGTCTCCCCATAGGTAAGAACTGCTTTGGTTAAAACAACAGAGGACACCTGCCAAAGTAAGATCTCCATAGCTGATGGAAAGCCATACCTTATAAGCTCTCTAATAGAATAGCCTGTGAATGAAAATCCCTTGGATTCCTTAGGCTTTAACTTCCTTGCCGCTCGCAGCAGCATTATCATACTGAAAACAACTGCACTCAGCTGTGCAATATTG
>CAZHLQ010000447.1:0-1793 GCA_964533235.1 uncultured Gudongella sp.
GAACATATGATACACTTCAATGGAGACAAATTTCTAGGACCGTATAAGAAGTAGCCACACCACTTTTCTCTCTCACTTATCGGGTATTATCATTGGGAACCTCCAAGCAGATATAAGCAACAAATATGCAACAATTAATAATCAGAACAGATAAGATGACGCAATCATGACCAAACCCCACAAAAACTCTTTTTGTGGGAAAGCTCTAATGGTGGGTAGGGTGTTGATAATAGAATACATTAAGGGACGGGGGTGCGGACAAAATCTTGGACTGTTGTTATATTGCATATCCATTCATTTGCCTGAATTCCATTGGACTGCAAAATCCTAACGAATTCTTGATTCGTTTTTCATTGTACCATTTGACATATCCGTTGAGGTAATCAATAAACATCCGTAAGGTATAATCTTTAAAACTGTGATTGTAGAAGCATTCATTTTTCATGCGGCCAAAGAAACCTTCACAGGCTGAATTGTCCGGAGAACAGCCCTTTTTAGACATGGACCTTGTCAATTCAAAGGTTTTGGTACGATCTATCCATCCAGGCCAACGATAATGACATCCTCTGTCACTATGTACAATGGGTCGCTCATTGTTTAAAGTCTCAACAGCTCTGTCCAAGGTAGTATTTACCAGGTTTGCATCCGGGTGAGGGTCAATATTCCAAGATACTGCAAGACCATCGTAACAGTCAATGATAGCAGACAGGTAAACTTTCCCGGCAGGAATAGCAAACTCAGAGATATCAGTCAGCCATTTTTCATTTGGTTTTGCTGCTTTAAAATTCCTTTTCAGCAAATTAGGGACTTCTGGGCTGATTTCACCTTTATAGGACGAATACGCGCGTTTGCAGGCGGATATGACCTTTAATCCATTCGATTTCATTATGGAGCGGACTATTTTTTCAGATATAACAACACCTTGACGATTTAACTCAGTCTTAATCCTCCTGTATCCATAGCATTGATAATTATCTTTAAAGATTTTTTGGATCAGGCTGCTCTCAAATGTATATTTAAGAGAGAGAGACTGAACCTTTTTGCAGTAGTAGTAACTGCTTTTGGCCAGATCAAGTTTATGAAGCAGAAGGGGCAGTGAATAAAACCTAGTCAAGGTGTCGATTATCACTGCCTTCTCCTGGTTGCGGAGTGTTTTCAGATCGACACCTGGGTCTTTTTTTAAGACATTGATAGTTTCTTTTAGAATGTCTACTTCAAGTTTTAAATCCTGGATCTGTTTCAGGAGAGCCTTCATTGTACTTTGATCAGGATCAGGCTTAGGTTCATGCGCCCCCTGGTCAATAAAACCTTTTTTTTCTTGGAATATCATCCTGTCTGCCCAAAATCCCCAGCATTCCCTTCTTTTCGAACTTTCTTCTCCAAGTATAAATGCTGGCACGAGAATAACCTATCTCTAAAGAAACTGCCTTTACGTCCTCCCCGTTATCAAAGCAACGCTTTAACGCTTCAAGTTTAATTTTTATTGAAGGGTGCTGTGGATGAGTCTCTGTATTGTTTATACATAAAGTCTTTCGCACCAGGCACTGAGGATGAGATAAACAATTTTTCTTTTCTCTCTTTTTGATCCATTCGTACAATGTGTTCCTTGATGGATAACCAAGGTAACGAATTGTTGCCGCTATGGATTTTCTATGATCGTATTCAATTAACGCCCTTTCGATCTGATCTTGTGAGTGCATCTCCCATTCGACTCCTTTTCAGAGTGATCAAGGACCATGGGTTGACGAGTAAATATTCGGTTGAGGATTTGATTGAGTACCTGAAGTCAATAA
>CAZHLQ010000448.1:0-1952 GCA_964533235.1 uncultured Gudongella sp.
TGGATAAGGTGCCTGGCTGCTTTGTATTCGTCGGTGGGCTTAAAAATAATGATCCAAACAATATGGTTCCTCTCCACAATTCGGTATTTGACTATAATGATTCTATTCTTGAGACTGGAGCAGAATTTTTTGCAGAAATCGTTAGACTAAAACTAGGAAAATAGTAATAAAGGCTTCCAGAAAATCCCGGAAGCCTTTATTACTATTCAAATGTTACTTTAACACTTCCAAGATCACTGAATACGCACTCGAATACATCTCCCCTGGTAGCTTCAGGTGCAGCAGTGATAGCTCCCGAGAGTATTACATCGCCTTTGTTTAGCTGAACTCCGAACTCCTGCAGCTTATTTGCAAGCCATGCAACAGCCTCAGCGGGATTGCCAAGAACGTCAGCCCCCGTGCCATTATTTATCTTTTCCCCATTTTTATAAAGAGTCATTTCGATTTCCGGAATGGATATCTCATCAACACCAAACCTTTTTTCTCCCATAAGATACAGTACACTGGAGCCATTGTCGGAAATTGTATCAACTAGCTTTATTTTCCAGTCCCTATATCGGGTATCAACTATTTCGATCGATGCTGAAATATAATCTGTCGCTCTGTAGACATCCTCAACAGTTACCCCCGGGCCTTTCAGATCCTCCTTTAGTACAAAAGCTATCTCGCCTTCAACCTTAGGCTTGTTTAAGGTTTCAATTTTTATTGATCCGCCATTTGGGACCTCGGTACTTTTATACAGATGCCCATAGTCTGGCTCATCTATCCCGAAAAGCTCCTGCATAGATTTAGAGGTAAGACCAATTTTCTTTCCGCTGATTATCTCGCCATCCTCAAGAGCTCTTGCAACGTTCATCAGCTGGATGTCATAGGCATCATTAACAGTCAATGCTCCATCCAGTTCGCTTAGTATCTCCATAGGCTCACCTTTTTTCATTGCTTCATAGAGCCTTCTTGATAATTCATCATTACTGAACTTTCTCTCACTCATTTTTATTCCTCCATTCATATGTATTTTAGTATTTCGCAAATTCTGTATGCCTATACCCAATTTACAAGAGAACCTGCATCATCTGTCAGGTTCTCTTATGAGTAGATCTATTGCCTTATCTTCATCGAGTGGTTTTGATATGTAGTAGCCCTGAGCTTTGTCACACCCATTAGTCTTCAGGTATTCCAACTGCGATCCATGCTCAACTCCCTCAGCAACTATATAATATCCAAGCTTGTGTCCCATAGATATTATATCGCTTACCAATGTCTTATGTGGTTCTATCTCCAACAGCTTGTCAATAAAATACTTGTCAATTTTCAGGCAGCTTGCATTGATTTCGATCTCCCTCGCAAGAGATGAATAGCCAGTTCCGAAGTCATCTATTGCTATACTGATCCCGCTATCCTTAAGATTTCCCAGGATTTCATTAATATCCTCGAAGTTTGCTGCAAATACTGACTCTGTTACCTCAATTTCAATATTTTGGGGCTCAACTTTATGATCCCCGATCAAGGCTAATAGCTTCTTCCCAAAATCAGGCTTTAACAGCTGTATTGCTGAGATATTAATAGATACTGTCAGATCGGTCCGTCCAGCTTCTCTAAGCTTTGTAAGAAATCTGAGAGCTCCATCGATTATCAGATCACCTATGGGTATTATCAACTTCGTCCTCTCTGCGATAGGTATGAACTCATTGGGTGATATCATCCCGAGTTTTCTGCTTCTAAGTCTTGCCAAGGCCTCGAATCCGCTGATCCTATTGCTTTCAACATCAAGAATAGGCTGAAATTGGAGGAATAGCCTATCCGTTTCTTCACCTTCAGCTATTTGGATAAGCTCCCTTGTGATGATTTCTTCCCTAATGATCTGATCATCAATTGTATCGTTAAAGTAGAAAATATCATAATCGTTATCTGAGTGCATTGACTTTTCAGATATCACGAGGAGGTTCCTCAGC
>CAZHLQ010000449.1:0-1573 GCA_964533235.1 uncultured Gudongella sp.
ATAGAAATAACACCTAATGAAGAAAAACTTAGGGATTTAACGTCCAAGGTTGAAGGATTGCAGAAAGATCTTAGCAAGTTTGAGAAGGAACTAGCTGCCAAATATGCTATCCTTGAGAAGTTCTCAAGAGTAGCAAAGGCATATGATGATCAGAAAAGAAATGAACAGATACTGAAAGATGAGAAGATAATAAAGGCAGCTATAGGTACAGCCAGTAAAGGGGTAGTACATACAAAGAACACTGATCCTGATGAACACTTTGATCCTGTAGCAAGAAAGGCTAATGAATTTATCTGGAGGGCTACAATAGGGATAATGAGAGGTAACAAACCTCATCAGATCAGGGCTAATAATTTTGGATTTAATCTTAGAAGGTTTAAGAACAGAAATAGTATAAAGGGCACATACATCACATCTAAGAATGAACACCTCTTAGGATTGACAGGTCTTACTGATTATATTGTAGAACAGGCTAAACTTGGTGATCCTGATGCAATAGTTGAAAAAGATGAAATCATTGCTCTGGTAATGGTAGATACGAGTGGAGAAACTCCTGTTCTTGTTAATGAGAAGGGTCAACCTATTGAAGGGAATCCTTTAGAGAGTGTTATATTTCAAGTGTTTCCAAAGAAGGAACTTGAATGGGATGAAAAGTATGCTGATAAGTCAGGGTACAAATCAATGTTCAGGAAAGAAACCCCTGAAGAACTGAAGAATAAAATAAAGAAATGGTACGAGGATTTCAGGACTAAGGTATTTGAAAGTACTAAATTGTCATATCATCCTATAGGAGCTTCATTTGGATTTCCTGTATATTCACAAAAGGTTGATGAAAAAGGTGATGTAATAACAAAAAATGGCAGACCTCTCCTTGATTATAATACAAGGACATCTGTTGAAGATGCTGGATTGGTTTCTGAAGAAGATTTTGATACGGAACAACTTATTTATATTCCCACTCTTGATGAGAACGTTGTACATGGAACTACGCATTATAAGAGTGAACTTGGAAGACCTTTCCTTAGAATAGAGAATGGTGATGTACCTCTGCAGAATCGTAAGCATACAAAGAAAGAATCACAAACTATTTTTGATGTAATTCTCCAACTTGCCAAGAATATGACAGATCCTAAAATAGGACTGATTAGAAATGGAAGAATTACGGATGAATGTGAACCTTTAATCAGTTGGCTGGAAAGTGTTGTATACTGGCATCCATCAGATGATAAGACAGGATATAATAGTATATTCTGGAAGAAAGATGAAAGCGGAAATTTTGTTCTCACTATTTCAGGAAAAGATCAGTCATTCCCATTCAATCCTCAAGGATTACAGGATAATAGGGATATGATAATAGGTATGCTTGAGAATATGTACATGAATGTGAACAATTCAAAAGTAAAGGATTTAGAAGGATATACGGAAATAACAGGAGTAACCTCTTCAGGAGAAGTAAAAACAAGGAGATGGCTCAATTATCAAACCTTCTTACTATCAAAGAAGTTTATTGCTGAGAAGGAAGGAAGTGAGGGTGATGGACAAGCAAGGTCTGATATTCCTCTCACTACTATTA
>CAZHLQ010000450.1:0-4423 GCA_964533235.1 uncultured Gudongella sp.
AGCTGTGAGTGTCCTGGTCATTCTATTTTTAAAAGAAAAAAGTTCTTTTATTCTCTCAAAGTTAAGTGTTGAAGAGCTGTGCTTCATCCAATAATCTCCTCCAAACCTTACCTTATTGATGCTTAGGTAATTTATTTTGTAACCAAATTGTAACATTCACGAAATCATTATACCAAGGCTGGACAAATAATACAACTTTTTAAATACCCTTCCAACAACTTATGTCTCCACATAAGATTGGATATTAGTGAACCCCTCGCTTAAGTCTTTGCAAGGGGTTTAGAGATGGTATAATTTGGTACTTTCCTTTTTGATTAATTGTTACAAAAATTTTATATTTAACAAATGACCGAAAGACGCTCCTCAGCCAGCTTAAACTCTACCTCTTCATCTTTTAGCTCAAATAGCTCCCCGTCTATATTTAGTAAGTAGCTTCCCTCAGCCTTGACTAATATCCTCTTCGCCGTATGGAACTCTACATACTTATAGTATTTAACGTGCTCACCTTTAAATATCGTCGGGAATAGAGTTAGGATCCTTAGGTTACTGATATCCTTCACGACACAAACATCAAGAAGACCGTCATCCATCCTTGCCATAGGCAGTATCATCATGCCTCCTCCATAGTACCTTCCATTACCAACTGCAACAAGAGTAGCCTTTCTCTCAATATTATTTCCATCTACCACAAATTTCATCCTTCTGCTTCTGTAAACGACCAGCGCTGTTATCACTCCCAAGATATAGGAGATTCTGCCCTTGATCAACCTCTTTATCCTATTTGTGTGTCTTACTACTTCTGAGTCAAAACCAAGGCTGGATATATTAAAAAAGAACCTGTCTTTTACCTTCCCAAGGTCAATTTGTCTCTTATTTCCTTGAACCAGTTTAGTAAGAGATGCCATAATATTCTCTTCTATACCTAAAGATTTTCCAAAATCATTTCCTGTACCTCCAGGAATAATTCCAAGAGTTCCAGCTCCTCTATTAAGAATTCCCCTAGCTACCTCGTTTACGGTGCCGTCGCCCCCCACTGCTACGCAAATATCATAATCAGGGTTGGATTCGACCATAGTGGTTGCTTCACCTGGCATAGTGGTAGTGAGTATTTTGTAATCTAGTGAGTTTTCTTCCATTACTGTCTTTATGCTCTCAATAAATCCAAGAGCTTTTCCTCCTCCTGCAACAGGATTAACTAAAAAGAGATATTTGGACATTTTCTCCTCCCCTATCAAAGGAATCTAGTGGTTTCTCACCTCTTACAGCTCTTTCAATAGCTATCCTTTCCTCTGGTGATGTAGGAATATTGGACTTCCCGTTCTTTACCTGCTTAGCGAAGCTTACAGATCTTTCCCTTCCATATATACTTGTTAGTAAGAAACCATTGTTATAGGTATCTAAAAGAGCGATCGAAAAGCTAAGATCGCTTCCAATATCTTCAAATGCATTGTAACGGACAAATCCTATCTTCTGGAGTGCAAAGGTTAGCTTTGTCTCTATCGACAGGATATTGCTCTCTATGAGATTTACATCCCTGTTTAGGCTTGATATATCCCTGTTTAGCTGCAATATAAGATCCTCGATGCTTACCCCTTCAAGATCCCTGGTCAGTTCATAGTATCTTCTCTTTTGCTTTCTAAAGCTTACAAATGTTACTGTAAGAAGTATGGCTAAAAGAAAGAGGCCTATAGAAAGGACCAAGAGTATAATATTCCCATTTTTTTCCATATATTCTAGGATTGACGTCATTATACCACCCTCTATAATTGTCTGGATATCTCCCTTAATGCTGAAATCCCATAATCTATCTCATTGTGATCATTAAAAATTCCAAAGCTGAATCTAACTGCTCCCTGTTCCTTAGTTCCTATCGTCTCATGTGCTAGTGGTGCACAGTGCAGCCCCGGTCTGGCGAGTATGCCATATTCCTCATTTAGTATGAACGCAAGATGAGACGAATCTAAGTCCCTTAGATTAAAGGCTGCTACTCCGATCTGCTCTCCAGCTCCTGGCCCATAAACCTTTAATCCGTCTATATTTCGGGCTTCTTCCAAGAAGTGCTTCAGTAGCTCCACCTCATGATTTCTTATATTATCTATTCCCTTTTGCATTACGAAGCTTATTCCCTCTCCCAAAGCAGCTATGCCTGGTGAATTAGGAGTCCCGCTTTCAAGCATATCAGGCATTACCTCAGGCTGGATAGTCGAGTACGATGCACTCCCGGTTCCACCGAACATCAATGGTTTAACAGAGGTTCCCTTCCTAATATATATACCGCCTGTTCCCTGCGGCCCCAACAAACCCTTGTGTCCTGGAAATGCAAGTATGTCTATGTTGTCTCTTTCGACATCTATAGAAAGGACTCCTGCCGACTGAGCAGCATCTACCATAAATGTTATCCCCTTTGACCTGGCAAGAGTTCCAACCTCAGTAATAGGCATAATTGTCCCCAAAAGATTTGAGCTATGTGTCATGACTATCAGTGCGGTATTACCCCGTATTGCAGCTTTAATATCGGAGACAGATATCCTTCCCTTATCATCGCCCCAAACGATTGTATGCTCAATTCCGAGTCTTTCCAGGGCTTTTAGCGGTCTAAGGACGGAGTTATGCTCCATGGAAGTAGTGACAACATGGTCTCCTTGCTTCAGTATGCCTTGTATTCCTATATTCAAGCTCTCGGTACAATTGAAAGTGAAAGCAATATCCAGTGGGTCCTCAACGCCAAAAATTCCAGCAAGCAGCTGTCGTGTATTAAATATTTCCCTTCCCGCCATCAAGGCAAGCTTATGACCGGATCTTCCAGGATTAGCTCCGTAATCCTTCATTGCCTCCAGCATCTTGTCATAAACTTTTTGAGGCTTGGGAAAACTAGTTGCAGCATTATCGAAATAATACATGGTTTCTCCTTCTTTTTCTACGAAAGTCTTTCATAGACAATCTTAAGCATTTCTTCCCTTAATCTTTTGCCCTCCTCGATCAGGTCACTTACCTTTCTCTCAGTCTCAGCTTTATACTCTACATCCTTGATGCTCTTAAGATTTATAGTGACATTGAACAAAGCTCCCTCTAAGCCTGAGTATGCCAATAGAGTCCCCACTCCTACGTCCGTAATGGCATTTATATTCCCATAATATGCAAAAACCTCCTGAAGCTTAAGGATATCGAGGCATTTCTCAGCACATCTCAATGGAACCTCCATTGCCTTTTTATATCCAGCCTGGATCGCATTACTTCGAATCTTTTTCTCTTCATCAGTATCCTTCGGCAGCTTGAAAGCCTGCATAACATCGTCAAATGCTGTAGAATCCTCGTCTACTATGAGTAGAAGCTCCTCTGTCAGATCCTCTATGCTTTGAAATGCTGCCTCCATCTTCTCTTTTTCTGCATTTGGGACTCCCTCATATACTTTCTTTCCAATGGTAAGATTCCCTACCATATTTGTAAGCGCACCTCCAAGACTGCCAGCAAGGGCAGCAACGCTTCCTCCTCCTGGTGTTGGATTCTCGCTAGCAACACTCTTCACATACTCTCTTGCAGTTAATTCGATCAACATTATATGCACCTCCGTTTAATTTCAAAATTTCATTATACCTTCAAGGACAATTGCTGCTGAGCCTCCTACTTTCACCCTTAGTCTGTCATCATTCCCAGTGATGAAGCAGGCAATTTGACTAGGTCTTTTCATATATTGTCCCTGTCTTACAAGTAGTCTCTCCCCTTTAAGGACTCCCCTGGACTTCAAGTAGTATATCAATGCACCATTAGACGTCCCTGTAGCAGCTTCCTCAGGTATCCCTACAGCTGGTGCAAAGTTACGGGCTACAGCCTCATCCTCAAGGTCTTTGTCGAGAGCAAAGGCATGTACTCCTGTTACTCCAAGTCTATTGCTTATGTCAGTCAATAACTGATTGTCTACGCTTATTTTCTTAAGGCTCTCTTCATTCCTTACAGGCATTATTATATCAGGAAGACCAGTAGATACGATTTCAGGAGAAATATCAAACCCGTCAATTCCAATGTCATCCTTACTTAATCCCATTGCCCTTGAAAGCTCCCCAATATCTTCAACTGAACCTATTATCCTCGGCGTGTCCTGCTCCATAACAATATACTTAGGCTCATACCCAGAATAAGAAATATCTATAGTTAGAGGTCCAAGTCTGGTCTCGATCCTTGCTTTTTTTGTCCCCTTCTCAATTGCCTTTATATAACCTTTCTTTGCGAGTGTGAATATACCCGCAATCGTCGCATGGCCACAAAGATCGACCTCGCATAAAGGAGTAAAATACCTTACCATGAAATAGCAATCCTCAAGCTGCCGTATGAATATTGTCTCCGAGAGATTCATCTCATTAGCTATCCGCTGCATGTCTTCATCCTTGAGTCCCTTGGAGTTAGTTACTACTCCTGCAGGATTGCC
>CAZHLQ010000451.1:0-2210 GCA_964533235.1 uncultured Gudongella sp.
TATTGCCGCCGTATTTGCTGAAAGCATGGCGAACATCGGCAACAGTTCGTACGCGATTGTCCGTCATTGTGTCGACGATGATGGCCGCACCGCCTATGCCGTAGCCTTCGTAGCGGATTTCCTCGTAGGTCACGCCTTCGAGGTTGCCCGTGGCCTTGTCGATATTGCGCTTGATATTGTCGGCCGGCATATTGGCTGCCTTGGCTTTTTCTACGGCCAAGCGCAGGCGTGGGTTGGCATCCAAATCGGCACCGCCTTGGCGCGCAGCAACCATGATTTCACGAATAATGCGCGTCCAGATACGGCCACGCTTTTCATCCTGGCGACCTTTGCGGTGCTGGATGTTGGCCCATTTACTGTGTCCTGCCACAAGAATTCCTTTTTGTCTTGGTTTAATCTCGGGAACCTTGGATTCTACGTTTGCCAGACCACCCTGCGAGAGGAAAACCCCATATGGCCTTACAGCTGCCTATTGCCTACAACCCGCAAGGCGCCCACGCTTTACTAAGCCATCTGGCCAATCGTCACGGCTTGATTACAGGCGCCACCGGCACTGGAAAGACCGTGACCTTGCAGAAGATGGCCGAAAGCCTCTCGCTGGTAGGGGTGCCGGTCTTTATGTCCGACATCAAGGGCGACCTAAGTGGCATCAGCCAAAGCGGCGGCATCGGCGCCAAGATGGTCGCCATCCTGACCGAGCGCGGTGTGCCGCTGCCCGAGTCGGTGGCTTGCCCCACGCAGGTGTGGGACGTATTTGGCAAACAGGGCCACCCAGTGCGCGCCACGATCTCCGACATGGGGCCATTACTCATCGGGCGCATGCTGGGACTCAACGACACGCAGATGGGCGTGCTGCACATCGTCTTCAAAGTGGCGGACGACAACGGCTTGCTGCTCCTAGATTTGAAAGACCTGCGTGCCATGCTGCAGTACGTGGGTGACAACGCACGCCAGTTCACCACCGACTACGGCAACATTTCGGCTGCCAGTGTGGGCGCCATCCAGCGGGGTTTGCTACAGCTCGAAACCGAAGGGGGGGCAGCATTTTTTGGCGAGCCCATGCTCAACGTCGACGATCTCATGCAGACCGACGCTCAGGGGCGGGGCGTGGTCAATATCTTGGCAGCCGACCAACTGATGCAGGCACCCCGCCTGTACTCCACTTTTTTGCTGTGGCTGCTGTCTGAACTGTACGAGCGTCTGCCCGAAGTGGGCGACCTGGACAAACCCAAGCTGGCTTTCTTTTTTGACGAGGCCCATCTGCTGTTCAACGACGCGCCCAAAGTGCTGATCGAACGCATTGAGCTGGTGGTGCGCCTGATCCGCTCCAAAGGCGTGGGCGTGTACTTCGTGACCCAGGTGCCCACCGACATTCCCGACAGCATGCTCGCCCAGCTGGGCAACCGGGTCCAGCATGCCCTGCGCGCCTTTACGCCGCGTGACCAAAAAGCGGTGAAGGCCACGGCGCAGACCATGCGTCCCAATCCCCATCTGGACATCGAGGCCGCTATTACAGAGCTAGCTGTAGGCGAAGCACTGGTGAGCTTTTTAGATGAAAAAGGCCGTCCAACCGTTACCCAGCGTGCGTTTGTAGCTCCTCCTGGCAGTCAGATTGGCCCGATTACCGCGGCACAACGCCAAGAACTGCTCCAGAAATCGCTGGTTGCCGGGGTGTACGAAGCCATGGTGGATCGTGAATCGGCCTTTGAAATTTTGCGCGACCGCGCCAACTCCGCCACGCTGCCCAACGGCCCGGCGACAGAAGGCAACGCCGCATCGGGCCTAGCGCAGACGTTGAACGATTTCTTGTTTGGCAGCACTGGCCCACGCGGCGGCAAGCGCGACGGCTTGGTGCAAAGCGTCGTCAAATCCCAAGCGCGCTCTATGCTGAACCGCGCCGCAGGACAGCTGCTGCGCGGCGCGCTGGGGACGTTGCTGGGCGGCAAGAAATGAGCCTCCCTATGCCCGATGGTCTGCAGGGAGCGGCCACAGGTGCCGCTCTACAAGCCATGGCGTTTGCCCTGCGCGTGCATGCGGCACAAACACGCGACGATCGGCGTACGCCCTATGCCAGCCACCTGTCCGAAGTGGCGGGCGTAGCTGCCTGCATGGCATGGGCGCAGGCCGATGTCGATGCAGTCGTGCAGCCAGGCGGTGGCCAGCAGGGTGTCGGCATCGACATCGGTCTGTGCCCATGCCACGCAGGCGGC
>CAZHLQ010000452.1:0-5186 GCA_964533235.1 uncultured Gudongella sp.
ACTTAGAGCAGCAGAAGACAATATGAGGATCAAAATAAAGCCAGAGGAAATACGAGAGCTGAGGAATGTTTCGTTGTACAGGGATATAATGACCAAGGCAGGCATCAATCCAAATAAGTACATGGCTTCAGTCGAAGCGATGTATAAGAGGATAATCAAGGGTGGCCAGCTTCCAATTATAAATGCTCTTGTAGATTTATGCAATGCAGTTGCCGTAGAAGAGATAATTTCATTAGGGGCTCATAACCTTGACGATATTAAGGAGGACCTTGAGGTAAGGTTCAGCAGAGAGGGGGATGTATTCCTCCCATTTGGTGAAACTGAATATGAGGATGTAGAGCCAGGAGAAATAGTTTTTACCAGTGGCAATGTAGTTCAGACAAGGAAATGGCTGTGGAGACAAAGCGAACTTGGGAAAACTGATCTGGACAGCAATTATATAGTATTTCAGCTAGTTGGCTTTGGTGGAGATGACGATAGGTCTTTGGAAAGAGCAATGGGGTCAATTGAAGAGCTTGTAAAAAATAGATTTGGAGGAACATACCAAACCTTCATGGTGGATAAGGATAATCCCGGGATTGAGTTTTAAAACATTGTTTGGGAGGTATGGAGATGGAAGATAAAATAAGAGAAATGGCATCAGACCTCGAAGGAAATATCGGTTTATATTACAAGGATCTATCATCAGGTAAAAGCATAGGCATAAATGAAAACGAGCCCTTCCTGGCAGCAAGCGTTATAAAGTTAACTGTACTGATTGAAGCCTTCAAGCAAAATGAGCTGGGTAAGCTTTCATTTGATGGGCTAGTTGTAGTGAGTAGAGAGGACAAGCTTCCAAGCTGTGGTTCTCTTACCTACATGCATGACGGAATTGAAGTAACAGTTAGAGATCTATGTGTTCTGATGATAATACAGAGCGACAATACTGCAACCAACATCATGATTAAGAAGCTTGGAATGGAGAATATTAATAAAACAGTGAAAGACCTGGGGCTTGAAAAAACCCACCTTAACAGGCTTTTGTTTGATTCTGAGGAGCAAAAGAAGGGCAAGGAAAATTATATTTCTCCAAGGGAGATGGGTATGCTTCTTGAGATGATGTGGAAAGGTGAATTGGTTTCAAAGGAAGCAAGTCATGAGATGCTTGAAATATTAAAAATGCAGCAGATCAATCACAAGATCCCCTATTTTATACCTAAAGGCATTAAAATTGCTCACAAAACAGGGGAGGACTCAGGGATCACAAATGATGTAGCTTTAGTATTAGCTGATAAGCCCTTTATATTGTGTGTTGCAGCAAACAACACAAATGTTCAGCAGACAGAGGATTTTTACAGGAAAGCAGGAAAATATTTCTACGATATATCTCAGAACGATTGAGGTGGAAGGATGTTTGATCTGGTACTTAAAAATGGTTTTGTAATTGATCCAGCCAATAGTGTTATGAGTAAGCTTAACATAGGCATAGCAGATGGAAGGATAGCAGCAGTTGCATCAGAAGATTTGTCAGGAAAGAAAGAACTTGATTGTTCTGGTTTGATCGTAGCACCAGGCTTTATTGATATGCACATGCACGAGGATCCTATAAATGAAACTGGAATGGACTTCGACCACTGTATTTCAGAATGCATGCTCAGAATGGGAGTAACAACTGCCATTGGGGGCAATTGTGGTTTAGGACCTATTGATCCGCTGAAATATCTTGAGCTTGCAGATAAGCAGGGGTATCCTGTAAATATAGGTCTTTTGTCTTCCCATGACAATTTGAGGAAGAAATTTGGAAGCTTTGATAAGTATTCCAGCATCGAAGAAACTACTATTATTGAAATGAGAGAACAGCTTAAAAAGGAATTAGTGGGTGGGATGCTAGGTCTTTCCTTTGGAGTAAGATATATTCCAGGACTTGATTCATCTGAACTAAGCGCTCTATTCTCGGCAGCTGCTGATGTAGGTAGACCAATAGCAGCTCACGTTAGAGATGATGCAGATCACGTAATAGCCTCGATCGAGGAGCTTACGGATATAGCCAGGGAAGTTGGCGCAAGGCTGCAAATATCTCACATAGGCAGCATGGCTGCCTATGGACAGATGGAGGAAGCACTAAGCTTTATCGATCAGCTTAATTTAGAAGGTATAGACGTCGGATTGGACTGCTACCCCTATAGTGCCTTTGCTACACTGATTGGTTCCACAACCTTTGATGATGGATTTTTGGAAAGGTATGACACAGACTATTCTTCCCTCGAGATATCCCAGGGTGAATTCAAGGGAAAGACACTTGATCAAAAAACCTTCGATAAGATTAGGAATGAGAATCCTGAATACCTCATGATAGCTCATGTGATGAGAGAGGACGAGGTTGAGATCGCTCTGAGACACCCCAGAACTGCAATAGCAAGCGATGGAATGTTAAACCAGGGCTTTGGTCATCCAAGGGCTGCAGGAACATTTCCAAGGATTCTGGGAAGATATGTTCGCGAAAAAAGATCTCTCAGTACTTTTGAAGCTATTCAAAAAATGACTGAGCTTCCAGCTAATAGGCTAGGCATATCCAAGGGCAGACTCTCTATAGGAAGCGATGCCGATATTACTGTGTTTGACCCTGCAGTAGTGGTTGATACTGCTGATTTTGAGCATCCGTTGAATCCTCCAGTAGGAATTAAATACGTCATTATAAATGGTGAAATAGCACTTAAGAATGGTGAAATTATAAGTTCAGGTTTAGGCAGAGCAGTTAGAGCTTGAAAATTAAAGGTTTAAGGGATCATATAATTTGTCCATGCAATAGAGTTTTGAGATTTTTTTCTCAATAAGGGTATTTATATTGTGACAGTTATATTATTCATAAGGCGGTCCTGCAAATGGGTAGTAGAGGAGGGAGTCGAATGAATAGGATCCTGGTTGCGGCAGATGGATCGAAGTATTCAAAGAAGGCGATATTCAAGGCAAAACAGCTGGCAACCTCGCTGAATTGTGAGGTTGTGGTGATCACAGTGGTTAATCTTTGGGATAATGTTTATGTTCAAAACAGAGAATTAAAAACAGAGCTTGGTAAAACAGCAGTTTCTCATGCCCAAAGTGTATTAAAGGAAGCAGAGGAGATATTCGAAGGCTTCCCCGGAAAGTTTTCCACTGTTTACAAGACTGGTGATATTGTTGATGAAATTGTAAAGTACGCTGAAGAAGGAGACTTTGACCTGCTGATCATGGGAAGCAGAGGTTTGGGAGCTTTTTCAAGAACACTTCTGGGAAGCGTTTCTGATAAAGTTATCCACCACATCAAAACATCAGTGCTGATCGTTAAGTAAATGGCTGGTGCTGATACCTGACAACATGGATTAGACGGCCCCGATAATCTCGGGGTTTTTTTCGTAATTGAAGTGTTAACGCAATACTGGTAGAATAAATTGGGAAGTTAAATTTCGAAGGAGTTGAGAGGCTTGAACAGACAAAAGAGAATTGAAAGAAATGTGATGAATTATGTTGCTACGGTTACACATACCAGTACAAAGCTTGAGAACAACAACCAGGTATTTTATAAGCAATGGTTCGGCGAGCAGGAATACCTAAGGAACAACCCAGATAATTCAGGGTTTTATCCAATAGCAAATGACCACCTGGACAGAACAGTTCCATGGTGCTTGCTAAAGGGAGAAGGAAATGACACCATAGTATTGATCCATCACTCAGATATTGTGGATACAGACGTTTATGGACCACTAAAGGATATAGCGTATTATCCAGAAAAGCTGATGGAAAAGCTAAGAGAAGGAAAGCTTGAGTTAACAGAGGATGCAAAGAAGGATCTGGACAGCGGTGAGTGGCTTTTTGGAAGAGGAGTAGCCGATATGAAGGGCGGGGCAGCTATCCACTTAGCACTCCTTGAGGAGTATATGGATGAAGAAGGCTTCAAAGGGAATCTTGTATTTATAGGTGTACCGGATGAAGAAAACCTTTCAGCTGGAATGAGAGGAGCCATCCCACTTTTGAAGGAGCTAAAGGAAAAGCACGGACTGGATTATGTGTTGATGCTCAATGTAGAGCCTCATGACAGAGTCAACCCAGATGTACAGACCTTCTATGACGGTTCAGTAGGAAAGCTAATGCCAGTAGTATACGTAAGAGGTAAGCTAACTCACGTAGGCCATATATTCCAGGGCTTCAACCCAGTAAATTTGTTGGCAGAGATAGTAAGAAGAACTGAAGTAAATCCAGAATTCCTAGAGAGGGTAGGAAATACAGTTACACCACCTCCTACATGGCTTTATTCAAAGGACAGGAAGGAAGTTTATGATGTAAGTCTTCCAATGGCAGCAGCAGGGTATATGAGCATACTGACCTTAGCAAAGCCACCTAAGGATATTTTCGAGGCTATAAGAAGGATATCAGAAGAATCCTTCGATAAAGTAATAGGAGATCTTAACTCAAGCTATGCTAAATACCTTGAGTTAAAAGGAGAAGAGATAGTAAGACTGCCATGGAAAACAAACGTCAAGCTTTACGGAGAGCTTTACAAGCAAGCTGTAGCAGATTCAGGCGAAGAATTCATAAAGGCAATGGAAGAAATGATGAAAGGCATCAAACAAGAGATCCAGGATCAAAAGCTCACTACAATAAACGCAGCCTACAGAATAATTGAAAAGACACTTGAGTACGTAAACGACATGTCACCAATGGTAGTAATAGCACTCGCTCCACCATACTATCCAAACGTCAACAATCTTATGCTTCCTGATATGAAGCCGAGGATAGATAAGGGTATGGAAGCTGTTGAGGAATTGGCGAAGAATAACTGGGGGCAGGAATGCTACACTCAAAATTATTTCACAGGGATATCAGACCTATCCTATGCAATGTTTGAGGTAGATAAGGAAAACATAGGTTACATCGAAGACAACATGATGCTTTGGAAGGATACCTATTATATACCCCTTGAGACAATGAAGGAGCTTTCAATGCCTGTTATAAACCTTGGACCTTGGGGCAAGGATTATCACAAGTACATGGAGAGGGTATTCATGCAGGATCTATACGACAGAACTCCAAAGATGGTAGATAAATTAATAAGAACAATACTTGGCTAGAGCTATATAAAGGAGGCGGTTTAATTACCTGCCTTCTTTTTTTATGCATGTAAATACCTTGATATCAATATTTATGACCATAAAAATCACGCATAGAAATAT
>CAZHLQ010000453.1:0-3339 GCA_964533235.1 uncultured Gudongella sp.
GTAAACGCAAGCGCTAGATGCTGCTCCTTGAGGACTTCCGCAGAACAACCAGTTCTTTCTACCCACCGTGAATGGTTTGATGCTGTTTTCTGCGATGTTGTTAGAGATCACACAATTTCCATCCTTCAGGTATTCTTGAAGTTTGTCCTTGTGATTTAGGGCATAGTTTATTGCTTGACCTATCTTTGATTTAGGGAGGATTTGTGGTTTTGTCTTTTCTGCCCATACAAAGAAGGCCTCCAGTACGGGCTTTTCATGTTCAAGTCTTTTCTCTTTTCTCTCTTCTGGTGGTAGGTCCTTGAATTTCTTCTCCCAATCGAAGAGTTTATTACAGTAGGCGATGCCCATTGCTGGGATGGTACCTTCTGGAGTGTCCAGGTCCTTTGGACTTGCATCTACAAAGTATCTCCTTACATGTGCCCAACACAGGCAGTGGGTTATCCCTTTTACCTTCTCATAGCCTGAGTAAGCGTCTGTATGGAGGTACCCTTTGAATCCCTTTAGAAATTCTTTTGGGTAGTCTCCTGATCTTCCCGTCTCATACCTGAACAGCCTTATCTGTTTCTTGGCACTTGTCGATGTGCTGTAGACCCACATGTATGATTTTGTGGTATTCTTTTTACCCTCTTCATTCATGACCTGTACAGGCGTCTCGTCAGCATGTAGATACTTCTCCTTAAGGAGCTCTTCCCTAAGTTTTTTCTCTACTGGCATAAGCCACTGTTCCGAGGACTTGATTATCCAGTTTGCCATGGTGCCTCTCTTTAGGGGGAATCCCATCCTCTCCCAATCCTTTTCTTGTCTTTTTAGCGGCACTGACTGAACGAATTTTTGATACATCGTAAAGGCTACACTTGATGCTGTTGCATAGGAATGTTGAAGCACTGGCTCTGGTGTATATGGGTTGAATATTCCTGGCCTGTTTTCCTTTTTACAGGTTTTGCATTCGTAGTTTTCCTGATATATGTTTATGATGCTTATTTCTGCTGGTATGTATTTGATTTCTGAACGCAGAAACTTATTGCCGACTACTGATAGGCTGCTTCCATCTATAGGGCATGTTTGCTGTGATTTATCAAGCTTGTATATCTGATCCTGTTGTGGTAGGTCCTTGAATAGATCCTTTCTCTTGTATCCTTTTCTGGTTCTTTTTTCAGGTTCCTCGAAGGGTACAGGTTCAAGGACAGAATCATCTGCTTCAATCTCTGCCTCGTTAAATATCTCTAGCGCCATATCTCCAATGATAAGCTGACCGTCTATTGCAGCGGTCTTTTCTGTCTTTCTACCGTAGAGCTTCTTTATGAGATACTCCATATTCTCATTGGCCCTTTTTAGTTCCTCTCTAAGGCCCTCTATGGTCTTGTTCTGAGATTCAATTGTTTCCTGAAGCGTCTTTATCAGGGAGCTTTCGTTCATTGGAATTTAGCCTTTCTACTGGTATTTACCTATACCTTATTATACCATTTAGTGAGTTCAAAAACAATCTAAAAAAGGCCTGTAACTATGTATTTTTCAATAGTTTCAGGCCTTCATAATATCATTTTATCTTCAATTCTCTGTATTGTTTTCTTCTGGTGGATGGAGAGTCCCTCCATCAGCCATCGGTATTGCTGTGGTGTCAGTTCCATTACATCTGTTTCATCCTTAGGCCAGTTGAATTTGCCACCCTCTAATCTTTTGTACATCAGGAGGAATCCATCTCCTTCCCACAGAAGTGCTTTTAATCTATCTCTCTTTCTTCCACAGAAGAGGAAAAGACTTTTTTCGAAGGGGTCTAGGTTGAAGTTCTTCGATACGATTGCTGCCAACCCATCTATTTGTTTTCTCATATCGGTATGACCACAGGCGATATATATCTTAAGGAACCCTCCAAGATCTGCTAGCATAGATTCCCGATTATCCTTAGAGTATGTTCAAGGACTTTAAGGTCTGCTCCGTTGTTTATCTCAAGAGAGAATGCTCCAGATTTGAGAACTGCGCATGTCCCGCTGGCGACCGACGCTTCCTGTTCATCCTCCTTGATCCGTACTTGTGTGAACTGTTGATCTGGAACAGCCAGGCTTTTTCCTGCAAGTACAAGGGATTCGTTTCTTATTGCTCTTAGCCAGTAGTAATATTTGCTAGGGCTTATTGTGTTTTCCTCGCACCAATCTCTTACAGATTTACCACTGTTCCTGCATTCTGATATCAACTCGCGCCATTCTCTTAAAGTCGCCTGATGATTCAAGTTTCTCATGTCCATGAAGTATCCCTCCTAAAGTGTTTGATAGTGTTTGCAACTTACAAACACTATCAAAGTCTGATCATATTAATTTTTACACTTTAGTTAGGAATTGTGAATACATCTATTATTGTGCGCTTACCGCTTACCTTATACTTAAAAATGGAGTACCTTATTTCCAGGGCACTCCATTTTTTAATTACTTATTGATCAGCATTGATTTTACCAAGAGATTCTTGATTGCCTGTGCTGCTTCTGCATAGGTCAGGTTTGTTTTTGGTGAGATCGTAGTTGCTGTGTTTCCGTTGAACACATGGGCTGAAAGCACCTCTTTAACATAAGATGTCGCCCAGCTTGACACTTGATTGTAGTCTGTGTAGCTTTGGTATCTGTTGCTATCAGTTCCTACAAGCTTTGTTACTTTCATCGCTCTTTGGTACATTGTCATGGCTTCTTCTCTTGTAATGAGTGTATCTGGCCTCAAAGTTCCATCTGGATAGCCAGTCACAATACCATATTCACTCGCAATCAATAGAGCCAAGGTTCTGTCGGCTTCTTCTTTAACATCACTAAACTTATTCACATGATTTGAACCTTCCCTGTAAAGTCCCAACGCTCTAACAATATATTCTGCAAAGTCTGCTCTTGTGATGGCGTTGTTAGGTTCAAAGGTTTCTGGATTAAAAACAATCAATCTTGAAGCCAAGTCACTTACTGTATCCTTTGACCAGTGATTCTCTACAGATTTAACGCTCACTGGATTCCAGATGACTGAGTAATCAGAGTTAGTCAGGGAGTTGATCTTGGCATACCACTTGCCATCCTTCTTGTAAACTTCTGTCGGTACATGGCTATATGTCCCATTTGTGTTGAATACTATGCCTGTACTGACTTTGCTTGGATTTATTACTTTAGATATCTCCATAACTCTTTCTACATAGTTGCTGAATCTGCTGATTTTAACTTCATCTTTCGATCCGTCTTCTCCAGTAGTATATGCGACCACTTCAAAGGATACTGGTGAAAATATTAACTCTACACCATTTGTTTTAGCCATTTGGTTGTATTTTTCAATTATCTTTTCATCTATTTTTATGATCCTGATCTCTACTTCAATT
>CAZHLQ010000454.1:0-1591 GCA_964533235.1 uncultured Gudongella sp.
CAGCATAGCCTTCAGCATCTCTTCAGCAATGAGATTATCCCCACGCCCGTCATTTTTCAGATAAAGAAGGAACTCCCTGTTTCCCTTCTGTCCAAGGAGGGGTGATGCGGCCAGACCATGGACGGAAAATCCAAGTTCCCCGGTGGCATACGCCATGACTTCATCAATCACCTTCCGATGCACTTTAGGATTTGTGACAACGCCCTTTTTCCCCACTTCTCCCCTGCCTGCTTCAAACTGAGGTTTGACAAGAGCCATGACCTCACCCTCCTGTTTCAGACAAGCCAGGGCTGCGGGAAGGATCATCTTCAAGGAGATGAAGGATACATCCGTGACCACAAGATCCACATACTCTCCTCCCAGAGAAGCGGGTTCCAGAAAGCGGGCATTTGTTTTCTCCATCACTACTACCCTAGGGTCTTCCCGCAGCTTCCAGGCCAGCTGGTTCGTTCCTACATCCACTGCAAAGACCTTCCTTGCACCCTCCAGAAGGAGGATCTCTGTGAATCCCCCTGTTGAAGATCCGATATCCAGGCATACTTTGTCCTTCCCCTGGAGAGGGAAGACGCGGAAGGCCTCCTTGAGCTTCAAGGCTCCTCTGCTGACATAGGGAAAGTCTTTCTTTATGAGGACAGGCAGGGTCCCCTCCGGGAACATGGTACCTGCTTTGAGGATTTTCTCCCCTTCCACCAGGACATTCCCTGCCATAATCTCTGCACGGGCCCTGCTCCGTGTCTCTGCAAGCCCCTGATCCATAAGAAGCTGATCCAGACGCACTTTAGACACCAAGATCCTCCCTGATCCGCTGGCGAAGTGCCTCTGGAGTCAGTCCTGACTCCTCCCGGAGCTGTGGAATGGATCCGTGGCTGATATAGCGGTTGGGCAAGCCGTATGCCAGCACAGCAGGTTTATTCAGAAGGGCTCTTAGCTTTGTTCCGTATCCGCCACGTTCCACATGATTTTCCAGGGTGATTACGGTCTCATAACCCTCCAGAATCTCCAGGAAGCCTTGGGAAAGAGGGCTGATGAAGCGACCTTGGTACAGATCTGAGATAATCCCATCTCTTTCCAGGATTTCCCCCAGTTTTCTTCCAGTGCTGATTTCCGCACCAAGAGCAACGATAGCGATTGTGCTCCCCTGCATCTTCCTGAGACAGATACCCCAGCCAAGCTCCAAAGGCGCTGGCTGCTGTGCTTCCTCTTCAGCAGAACCCTTGGGGAAGCGAATCATCACCGGACCGCTCTGGGCCAGGGCATAATCCATCATCAGCTGTAATTCCGAAGCATTCTGGGGTTCCATCATCGTAAGATTCGGAATGTTGGAGAACAATGCGATATCGAAGACGCCATGATGGGTCTCTCCATCCTCACCCACCAGACCGGCTCGGTCCAGAATCATGACTACAGGAAGGTTCTGCATGGCAATATCATGAATGACCTGATCAACACCCCGCTGCATGAATGTGGCATAAATCGAGATTACAGGCCGTAGCCCATTCGCTGCTTGTCCTGCTGCAAAAGTAAGCCCATGCTGTTCTGCGATGCTGACATCAAAGAAGCGCTCAGGCAGGGCTTCCCGGAAAGCATCCAT
>CAZHLQ010000455.1:0-2578 GCA_964533235.1 uncultured Gudongella sp.
AATAAAATACTACATCTGTGATTCGATGTTTAAGGCGTTCTCTGTTTGGAGAAGTACCGGACATGAATACAGAATTGAATTTAAGTATAACTCGGCCAGAAGGCAGGGAGAATACATTACAGAAAATACTGAATTGCAGGAGCTGATCGAGAAACGCCCTGAATTTAAGAAAGGGAGCATTCAGCTTGCAAACACTATTGTAGTGAAAGAAGAAGTAGCAGCAGCGAAGGAGATAAAGATTGAGCACGTTGACGTACTTCCAAAGAAAAAAGAAGCAGTTCCGGCAGAATTAAATCCGGTAACAGAAATAACTACGTGGAACGAAGCAAAAGATTACCTGAGAACAAAAGGTATTCACCACATGAAATTGAGAAATCCTGAATCAATTCGGGAAGAAGCCAAAAAATTGGGGATTGTATTTTCAAACCTTTAGGAGAAATTAAAGATGGTAGCGGCAAATATCACAGATATAATCACAGACGTAAAACTTGCTCTTGACGAAAACGAGAGTGCAAGCAATGTTCTTTTGGCAGATACAGATCAACTTCAAATGGATGCGCTGATACGCTCAAAGATTATTGATGCGGTAAGATATATTCATCAGGCCGCACCAATATCTATGGTTGAAGGAATGTCACCAGACCCACTGCCAACCCCAGGCCAAGTTACAGGGGGGCAGGATGGCTCTTGTACAGTTGCATTGCCGGATGACTTCATGCGACTGATTATATTTCAAATGGATGATTGGAAGCGCCCCGTTGTCGAGCTAATACCAGATACAAGTCCACTTTATGCGATGCAGGGCAGTGATTATATAGGAATAAGAGGTGGAGTGAAAAAACCGGTAGCAGTATTAACTACAAGTGACGGTGGTAAAAAGCATATCGAAGCCTACTCATCCAATGGAACGGTAAGTAAACTCGTATATATCCCAATTCCATCTATATCAGGAACATCCCCAAATGAAACTATAAGTATTTGCACACAGCTCTATCAGCCGGTTATTTATCATTGTGCCGGACTTGTAGCTATGACATACAAAGATGAATTAGCAAAAGACCTTTTTGAAATAGCCAAATCATATATATCGTAATGGCAGACTTGCACAACTTCGGAACATTTGCAACCATAGAGGACGCATGGAAGATATACCCCAACGGTGGAGGCGCAGGGGACTATATCACCGTTGGAGGCATTCGTCTGGATTGGAATGATATTACCCGAAGTTGGGGAGTAGCAACAATCACAACCGGTCAGTTTGATGGAGATGTTATAGATCATCCTGTTGTATTTGAAAATTATATATCACACCTTGGAGATATTACAGTAGGAGTTTATTCGCCAAGCGAAACAGGAGCAATGATTGAAACATCGGGAGATGCGGAGTTCAGAACAGTAAAACTCGATAGCCTAAGCATTCAAACAAACGATGGTTACATTACGCTTGCAGATTACATTGAGAACCTGAAAGCAGACAGTAAACACGATTGGGAACATATAAACAACCTGCCAATACCGCCCGATACGCTGAAAATCGTAATATACGACACGGCAAACAACCTGAAGTATTACACTACGATAGGACAGCTCAAAGACCTTTTCAAAACAGATATACCGGAAGCGGTTACATTAACGCTTATTACATCCTCTGACGTATCAGCCGAACCAAACGATACGATGCCGTTTAGTTCATTAAGAACGATGAATGAAATATCGCAGATAACCGGATCATTTCAGAGTCATATCACAGATACGGGCAAACACTTAACTACTACCGAAAAAAACTGGCTTGCATTAGCCAAAGACTGGTTCACTGAAGAGCGATTAGGCGAAGCGCCAAACCAAACAAGAATAATCCGTGCTAATTTTGATTTCTATTCAGTAAGAGGAGTTTCAGCTTATGGAGTGGGGGTACTTGCAGATGGAGGAGATACCGGTGGAGCAGGATATTTGTATGAATTGGGAGACCTTGCCCTATCGAATGTTCAGGATGATGATGTTTTAATGTTTGACACTTCTATTATTCCGAATGGCAAGTGGACGAATAAACCATTTCCTACATTCTCGCAATATCTGACACAAACAACAGGAGATGCAAGGTATTCATTGCTTTGGCACACTCATACAAAGGCACAGATAACCGATTTTGCACATTCGCACGTAAAAACCGATATCACAGACTTTGCTCACACTCATACGATAAGCGACATAACATCGCTGCAAGACGTATTAAACTCGAAATTAGCAACATCAATCTTTACAGCACACGCCGCTAATCAAACAACAAATGTAAAACACCTGACAGATGCACAATTAAGTAGCCTGACTGCGTTGGCGAGCTATTGGAAATTAGATAATGACGGCAATCTATACACCGAAAGGAACGTTTATTCGACAGGTGCAGTATCTGCTTATGGATTAGGCTCAACCGGTGGAGGTGGCGGAGTTGGTTCGCTTGTAACATGGGGAACTGAATCAGCGGGAGCAGTTCCATTAACGGTAGAAGGTGTAACGAAAACGTTAGCACTTGCATCGCATACGCACAATTTCAGCGAGATAGCAAGCAAACCCACCACAT
>CAZHLQ010000456.1:0-1668 GCA_964533235.1 uncultured Gudongella sp.
GAAGATAGTTTTTATCAGATTGACCCTGAACATGTGAAATCATACCTCAGTCAAATCTCTTTGTCAACATCTGATGGCGAGCCGATGGACTTGAGGGTATACCAGATCGATGCTGTGGTTCATGCTCTGACCTCTAAGAGAACAATCTTGCTGTCGGCCACAAGCAGCGGCAAGTCTCTACAAATTTACTGTATCATCAGATACTTGACAGAGTTTTTCTCAGACTTTAACGTAATGCTTATCGTCCCTTCTAAGGGGCTTGTCGAACAAATGTACTCTGATTTTGCACAGTATAGCATGCGAGACACATGGGAGGTGAGTGATCATGTACAAAAAGTTTCTGGAGATTACGACAAGAAAATCGTCAAGCCGATTGTGATCACAACTTGGCAGTCACAGCAAAAAGAACCTGCATCCCATTTTAACAAGTTCAGAGCCATCATTGTAGACGAGGCCCACGAGGCCGCAGCTACCAGTCTGACTCGAATCATGGAACTTGCG
Organism: uncultured Gudongella sp.; assembly: GCA_964533235.1. Lineage (GTDB taxonomy): Bacteria > Bacillota > Clostridia > Tissierellales > Tissierellaceae > Gudongella. The sequence continues at coordinate 502 of CAZHLQ010000456.1, forward strand.
AATCAGGTTGTATTCAAGATCGGAGCAACGGGTACGCTACGGGACTGCAAGATGAATCTTCTTGCTCTTACTGGATTGTTTGGAGTGCCGTACACGGTCGTGACGACAAGAGACATGATTGACATGGGGGCAGCATCGGAACTGAAGATAAAGTGTCTAGTTCTTGATCACCCAGAGGAAGTCAAGAAAGCCTTCAAAAAAATGATGACTGCGAAGACTTTTGACTATCAAACAGAAATCGATTACATTGTCACTAATGATGCTAGAAACAATTTTATTGCAAACTTAGCTGCTGATCTAAAGGGAAACACACTAATACTTTTCAATCTAGTAGAGAAGCAAGGAAAGACAATTAAATCAATCCTTGAATCCAAAACAGAAAAGAACATCTATTACATTGATGGTAATGTGTCTGCCACAAAAAGAGAAGAGTACAGACAGCAAATTGTGAGTAGCGAGACTGACTGCATACTACTTGCGTCTTATGGTACAACTTCCCGAGGGTATTCTGTTTCTAACATTGACAACATCATTTTTGCTTCACCAACGAAGTCGAAGGTTAGAAACCTACAGTCAATCGGTAGAGGCTTGCGTCTGGCAGAAGGAAAGAGTTTTTGCACTCTATATGACATTGCTGATGACTTTACGATAAAGTCGGCAAAAACAGGAAAGACATCAAAGATAAATTTTACTTTGAAGCACTTTCTTGATAGACTTACGTTATATACCCAAGAGCAATTCAACTACAAGACAATAAGGATACCTATGAAATGATCGACGTTAAACTAAGCATTTTGAAATTGTCTACCGGAGAGACAATCATCGGTGAAGTATTAAAGAATTATCAGAGCGACCAATCATACTACATTTTGGATTACCCTTTTACGATAACCCAGAATCCCGCCGTAAATTCCAATGGTGGCTACAGCGAAATGATTCTGATGTTCCCATTCTTGTATAAGTTCTGTGAATCCGGCACAGTCATTATCAAGAAGGAATTTGTGGTAAGCGAGCCAACTCCCGCGAACGAAACATTCACCAAGCTTTACAAGATTAATTTTATCAAACAGACTCTGCATGATGTTCGACAAAGCGATACGATTAAAGAACTATACGCAGAGATTTACAAACAAGACACACGAGCATTGCATTGATTATGACAGAAGA
>CAZHLQ010000457.1:0-5705 GCA_964533235.1 uncultured Gudongella sp.
GGTTTAGCTTAGATTATTCTACTATAGAAGCTGTTGAGAAGTCCATTGTTCCAAGAACAGACCTGTCCCATCCTTGAAGCTTCGGTGATACAAGCATAACATCTGAATAGTGATATACAGGTATTATTGGAAGCTCGCTCATAAGGATCTCTTGTGCTGCATAAAGAGCCTCAAAGTGCTCAGCTCCTCTAGTCTTAGCAGCTGTTGAAAGAAGTGCATCATACTCAGCGTTGCTGTAGTTTGGATCGTTGTAAGCATTCTCAGTTGTGAAAATTGCAAGAAGTCCCATTGGATCCATAAAGTCTGTCAGCCAGCCACCTCTTGCTACTTCATAGTCGCCTTCTTTTCTTGTATCCTGGAATACTGCCCACTCTTGGTTCTCTAGCTTAGTAGTGATTCCAAGATTAGTTTTCAGCATTTCCTGAACAAGCTCAGCTACTTGCTGATGTCCAGCTCCTGTGTTGTACATAATAGTGAACTCTGGGAAGCCTGCTCCGCCTGGGAACCCAGCTTCTGCTAATAATGCCTGAGCTTCTGCTACCTTGCTGTCGTCAGTTGCTATTCCGTAAGTGCCTGATTTCTCGAAGAAGTCGTTTCCTTCGTGATCAAGGAATCCTGGAGGTACAAAGCCTGCTGCAGGAACTTGACCTGCGCCAAGAGTTTCAACGATAAGCTCTCTGTCTATTGCGAGGTTAAGAGCTTTTCTTACTCTTACATCCTGGAACATTGGAAGATCCATGTTGAAGTTGTAGTAGTAAGTTCCCAGTAGTGGGAATACATAGAATTCTGAGCTTTCAGCAATAAGTGTTGCAACCTCTGCTGGAGGAACATCTGGTAGGAAGTGAAGCTCGCCTGCCTGATATGCCTGATAAGCAGTTGCTTGCTCATCTATGAATTTACCTTCGATTCTGTCGATCTTAACTTCTGCTGCATTCCAGTAGTTCTCGTTCTTAACAAGTGTCAAGCCTTCGCCTATCTTATAGCTTGTCAACTTGAAAGGTCCGTTTGATACTGCAACAGCAGGATCCTTTGCCCATGCGCCATCTGCTCCAGCTTCAACAGCTGATTGCTTAGTGGGCAGGAAGTGGTAGAAGGAAAGTAAGCTGACGATATAGTCTGTAGGAGTTATAAGCTTAACTTCTAGAGTTTGATCATCAAGTGCTGTAACTCCAACTTCGTCCAATGATGCGCCGTTAACTGCATCAAAAGCTCCAACTATGTTTGTGTACTCCCAAATCCATGCATACTCAGAAGCTGTAGCAGGATCCATTCCTCTTTTCCAGGAGTATACGAAGTCATGAGCAGTAAGTGGTGAACCGTCTGACCACTTGGACTCTCTCAGCTTGAAGGTAACAGTAAGACCGTCTTCTGATACTTCCCAGCTTTCAGCGATTCCAGGATAAACTGTACCGCTCTTCTCTCTTGTAAGACCCTCAAATGTTTGGTTGATAACGTCTCCACCATCACTTGCTCCGTTTAGAACTGGGTCGATAGTCTTAGGATCTGCACCTATATTCCAGTTGAAAACTGCTTCCTTTGCTGGTTCTGCTGGTTGCTCTGCAGGTTGTTCTGGTGCTGGTGCAGGTGCCGGCTGTGCACATCCTGCCAACAATGATATTGCCATTGTCAGTACCAGTACAAGCGCTAATAGTCTTTTGTTCATTTTTTCCCCTCCTTATTGATGTTGATGCTGCTATTTAAACCGGACGTTCCGGAATAAATACTGATTTTATTGTTGTCTGCTTCACTTTACACTAGGCTCACTTTAGTATATTATACCACATTTTGTCTATTTAACAAGATGGCAAGCTACGAAGTGCCCTGGTTGAACCTCTCGAAGCTCCGGTGTGACCTCCCTGCAGATGTCCATTGCGTATCTGCATCTGCTGGCGAACCTGCATCCCTCAGGAGGATCTATAGGGCTCTTAACGTCTCCCTGAAGTATTATCCTCTTATGCTCCTTGTTCTTCTTAGGATCCGGTATAGGAATCGATGAAAGTAGAGCCTGAGTATACGGGTGCAGAGGATTTCTGTAAAGCTCATTGCTTTCAGTTATCTCCATCATCTTACCAAGGTACATTACTCCTATCCTGTCGGAAATATGCTTTACCATAGATAGGTCGTGAGCAATGAAAAGATAAGTAAGACCCATGTTGTCCTGCAGATCCTCAAGCATGTTTACTACCTGTGCCTGGATTGACACGTCCAGTGCCGAAATAGGTTCGTCACAGACCACAAGATCAGGCTCTACCGCAAGGGCTCTTGCAATTCCGATCCTCTGTCTTTGTCCACCAGAGAATTCGTGTGGATATCTGTTGGCATGCTCCTTCTTAAGTCCTACAGTCGTTAGCAGGTCATATATCTTATCCAGCTTCTCCTGCCCTGTATACAACTTGTGTGTTTCTATACCCTCTCCAATGATCTCTGAAACAGTAAGACGTGTGTTCAGTGATGCGTAAGGGTCCTGAAATATCATTTGCAGCCTTTTTCTGTACTTAAGCATCTCGTGCTGAGATATATTGGTTATGTCGTCTCCATCGTATATTATATTTCCACCTGTTGGCTGATATAGTCTTACTATGGATCTCCCTAAAGTTGACTTGCCGCAGCCTGATTCTCCAACTAATCCAAAGGTCTCTCCCTTGTTGATAAAAAAGGATACGTCGTCAACGGCTGTAAGGTTTGCACTCCTTCTGTTGAAGAAGCCTCCTGTCTCTATTGTGAAATATTTTTTTAAATTTTTGATTTCCAGTAGTGGTCTGTTTTGTTCCATTCTACAGGACCCCCTTTCCAAAGCCTTCAACTGCCGGGGCATCCTCGTGGAGAAGCCAGCATGATGACGTATGTCCATCTCCTACTGTAAACATAGGAGCTTGTTGTTCCTTGCATATCTCCATTACATGAGGGCATCTTGTTGAGAAAGGACACCCTGCCGGAGGCTTCAATAGGTCGGGAGGTGATCCTGCTATAGGCTTCAGCCTTTCCTTTTGATCTCTGTCCATCCTCGGTACTGACTTTAGTAATCCTTGGGTATATGGATGCTGCGGATTTTCAAATATATCCTCGACTGTACCCATTTCCATTGGAGTACCGCCATACATTACTATGAGGTCGTTACAGGTTTCAGCGATTACACCAAGATCATGAGTTATCAGTATTATTGAGGTACCAGTCTTAGTTGAAATATCTCTCATAATATCCAAAATCTGAGCTTGAATAGTTACATCCAGTGCCGTGGTCGGCTCGTCTGCTATGAGAAGCTTAGGACTGCAGGAAAGTGCAGTAGCGATCATTGCACGCTGTCTCATACCTCCAGAGAACTCGTGAGGATATGAATTTATTCTTCTTTCAGGCTCAGGTATACCAACCAGTCTAAGCATTTCCAAGGCTCTCTCTGTCGCAGCATGCTTACCCAGCTTCTGGTGTCTCTCTATAACCTCTACCATTTGGTCCTTGATCTTGAATACCGGATTAAGTGATGTCATAGGATCCTGGAAGATCATTGCTATTTCATTACCTCTCAGGTTAGACATTTGGTTTTCGGTGTAGTTCGTAATGTCCTTACCATCGAAAATAATGCTGCCTTCTTTTATTTTTCCAGGGGAGTCGATCAGCTTCATAACGGAAAGTGCTGTAACGCTCTTACCGCTGCCTGACTCTCCAACGATACCCATAACGTCTCCCTTTTTCATTTTGAAGGAGATCCCTCTAACTGCCTGGACTTCGCCTACGTGGGTATAAAATGAGGTTCTTAAATTGTTTATCTCTAAAATATATTCTCTGTTATCCATCATCTCTCTATCCTTTCCTTAGTCTTGGATCCAAAGCATCTCTTAGTCCGTCGCCTATGAAGTTGAAGGCCAGCATAGTTACAGCTATCGCCATTGCCGGGAAGAACAGCTGATAAGGATAAGTTGTCAGCCCTGCAAGTGCGTTGTTGGCCAAAGTACCCCATGAAGCCATTGGCGCTGAAACACCAAGACCGATGAAGCTTAGGAAGGATTCAGTAAATACTGCTGACGGAATCATCATCGCCATTGAAACGATGATAGGTCCTATTGCATTGGGGATAAGGTGTCTGAATATGATCTTGCCCTTCGATACTCCCATTACCCTTGCTGCAAGTACGAACTCCTGCTCCTTCAGTGACAGCATTTGCCCTCTTACAAGTCTTGCCATGGATACCCAGTAAACTGAGCTTAGGGCAATTATTATGTTCCACAGTCCGCCGCCTCTGAACCAAACCATCAAAAGTATTACATATAGTACAAGGGGTATGGAGTTGATGATGTCTACGATCCTCATCATGATGTTATCTACCTTTCCTCCCTCAAAGCCGGAAATACTTCCATATACGACTCCGATAAGAAGATTGGCTATTGTTGCGATAAATGCTACAAGAAGCGATATCTGAGCTCCGTACATAACTCTCGTAAGAAGGTCTCTTCCAAGTCCGTCAGTTCCAAATGGAAACAGCTTGTTCCACTTTGTGGCTGCGTGGTACTGCTGAACTTCTCCATTGTACTCGAGGGTCATGTCGTAATCATAGCCCATTTTAGTGGGAAGAAGGTTGTATGAAAAGTCGAGCTTCACCTCTTCATCCCCAAGCTCGTAAATATAAACCTTATTCAGCATGTCTCTCTTCAATGGATCCAGCTTAAGTCTTTCGATGAGAGTACCGTCTTCTTCAACAAGAAACATATTATAATCCTTTGAGACGTGGAAGAACTTATCACCAAATTGGTAAAGCTCAAGTCTTGGAGGAAGGTTCTTATAGTCGTTAACCTGGTCAGAATATGAATATGGGGTAAATCTCGGCCCTACAAATCCAAATAAAAGGATCAATATTATGGTCAATATACCAAGCATAGAAAGCTTGTTCTTTTTCAGTCTTCTCCAGGCATCCTGCCAGTAGGTCAAGCTTGGTCTTACTGCCTCGCTGCCCTCTCCAGTCTGCTCAACAAATACGAATTTTTCTTTTGACATACCTATTTTTCCTCCCTGAACTTGATACGGGGATCGATAAGAGTATATGCAACGTCTACCAGGAATACCATTATCAGGTAGAATACTGCGTAGAATACTGTTATCCCCATTATCGTAGTGTAGTCTCTGTTGCTGACGCTCTCAACGAAATGTCGGCCTATACCAGGGATCGCAAATATTTTCTCGATTACAAAGGAACCGGTAAGTATTGCGGCTATCATTGGTCCTACGTAGGTAACTACAGGAATTAGGGCATTTTTCATAGCATGCTTCATGATAACTGAAAATTCCTTGATTCCATTCGCCCTTGCTGTTCTTATATAATCTTGTCTTAACACCTCCAGCATACTGGATCTGGTGAGTCTGGTCACGAAGGAAAGTGAATATCCAGCTAACGCTATTACAGGACCAATGAAGCCCTTAGGATCATTGATTCCAAAGCTTGGGATCCACCCCAGCTTTCCTGCAAAGAAGTATATTATTACTGTAGCTACGACGAAGCTGGGCACAGTTATACCAAGGGTCGCCATAAACATTACAGCATAGTCTATGGGCTTGTTTTGCTTGAGTGCAGAAATTACCCCCAAGGGAATTCCAAATGCGACTATAATGACCGTAGCCATCAAGCCGATCTTAGCTGAAGCTGGGAATCCTGACTCGATAAGGTCGTTTACGGATGTTCCGATCTTGGAATAGGAAGGCCCAAGGTCAAAGGTCAA
>CAZHLQ010000458.1:0-3033 GCA_964533235.1 uncultured Gudongella sp.
GCGCAAATCGGCGGCCACGGCCTGCGCCTGATGCGCCACTACCTGCGCCATTTGCTGTACCGGCGCGAGGGGCTGCGCAACGTCCTGCTGCTGGAGCTGGCCACCTAGGGAAGGTCTGCACAACACCCGTCGAAACGAGTAGTTGCGCGTGATTTTTCAAATTATGAAAGTTTCAGCCTCTCGGAGCGCGTTTGATGGCCGATTTCGGCCTCATTCACGGCCCTTTGGCCATTTGCAGGCGCACTCATCCCTGCACCCCCATGTTCAAAAGTCGTTTGCGCACCATCCACAGGTTGGACAGCGCAAACAACGTCACCAGGTTGGCAGTGTTTTTGGCCAATCCCCGGTACCTCACCTTGGTGTAGCCAAACTGCCGCTTGATGACCCGAAACGGGTGCTCAACCTTGGCACGGATGCTGGCCTTGGTCTTCTCCAGTTGCTCCAGGAGGGCACCCATCGCAGTGCTCTTGTCCATGGCTTTGCGCTTGCCCGGCATCATGGCGATGTGCCAGTGCACACCAGGGTGCTTGGCTTGAATTTCTTCGCGCTTAGCAACGCCTCGGTAGCCCGAGTCGGCAAACACGTCGCTCTCCTTACCATGCAGCAGCGCGTGGGCTTGGGTGATGTCATGCACGTTGGCTGCCGTGGTGACCACGCTGTGCACCAACCCCAGCTGCGCGTCCGAGCCAATGTGGGCTTTCATGCCGTGGTGCCACTGGTTGCCCTTCTTGGTCTGGTGCATCTCGGGGTCACGCGTGCCGGTGCTGTTCTTGGTGGAACTGGGCGCTGCAATCAAGGTAGCGTCCACCACCGTCCCCTGTTTGAGCAGCAAGCCTTTGGCCGTCAACATGGCGTTGACGGTGGCCAGGATTTGCAAGTGCAGGTTGTGGGCTTGGAGCATGTGGCGAAAGCGCAGGATGGTGCTCTCGTCGGGCAGATGTTCTTCGCCTATGTCCAGGCCGACAAACTCACGAAACATGGGCGTGTCGTACAACGCCTCTTCCATGGCCGGATCCGACAGGTTGAACCACTGCTGAAGAAAGTGAATGCGCAGCATGGGGTGCACGCCAAACGCTGGGCGTCCACCCTTGGCTCCAGGCTGGGGTGCGTGCGGCGCAATCAGCGCGACCAACTCGGCCCAGGGCACCACCAGGTCCATCTCATCCAGGAACTCGCGTTTACGGGTTCGTTTGGTCTTGCGCTCGAATCCCGCTGCGCCCAGGCTCATCTGTTTCATATCTTTACTGTCTCACATCTGCAGGGCAACGCCGGAGGTTATGCAGACCTTCCCTAGAGTTTGGTTGCCAAGCAAGGTGGAGAAGAACTCAGTTTGTTCTACAGAGTTCTTGCCATTTGTTCCAGTAAATGGGGCGACTACAGCCTTGGTTTATACATGGCTGTCTTCGGCGGGATTTATTGCGGAGCTATCACAGTTGGTGACGGGGACATCTAACAGTCACCAGCGTATAAAATCTGACAGTGTTTTGTCCATGCAGGTTTTGACTCCTCCCAAAAACGTGATGCAAAGATTCGACGAAGTTGTTGCACCGCTTTTTGAAAAAGTGAAAGCCAATAGATTGATGGCTTATTCGTTGTCATCGCTGCGCGACACACTACTCCCCCGCCTAAGGAAGGTCTGTATTGACCCAGTAAAAACCTGCACAGGTCCTAAACTTGAAGAAAGGACCTGACAGATGAGAGATCAAGAAGAAGTCAAACGCTGGACTGCCAAGCGTAAAAGTGCCTTGGTGCTGGAGATCATCCAAGGCAAAACCACAGTTGCTGAAGCAAGTCGAGCCCATGACCTGCTTCCTTCAGAGATCGAGAACTGGGTCGATGAAGGCAAGCGGGGCATGGAGAACGCCTTGCGTGCCAAGCCCGAAGATGTGCGTGAGCAGTACGAGCGCCAACTGAGGCAGCTGCAAGAAGCCTATGGCGAAGCGATGCTGGAGCTACGTGCCAGAAAAAAGCTGCAAGCCTTGCTGGACGAGGAAGGCAAATGATTCTTCGCCTCCAGCAAGGCTTACTCGATGAGGGCGTGCGTGCCAGCCTGAGCCAGCTATGTCGTTGGTTTGAAGTTCCAAGGCGCACGGTGTACTACCAACCCACCAAGGCAGCTCCTAAAGTGGATGAGCAGCTTGCAGCGCCGATCAAGGCCATGATCGAGGAGAACCCGTCGTTTGGCTATCGCACGGTGGCGTATCTGCTGGGCATGAATAAGAACACGGTCCAGCGCATCTTCCAAATTAAAGGCTGGCAGGTGCGCAAGCGCCCCGTGGGCATGCGCCCTCGCATACAAGCCTTGCCCTCGGTAGCCAAGGGGCCCAATGAACGCTGGGCAACAGATCTGTGCAGAATCTGGACTGGCCGTGATGGTTGGGCGTCCCTGGCACTGGTGATCGATTGCTACACACGAGAGCTGCTGGGCTGGCAGTTGTCTCGTACCGGCAAGGCCAGTACGGCTGCCAGTGCCCTTGAGCAAGCCCTGATTGCCAGGTTTGGCACCTTGGGAAAGGTGACAGAGCCGTTCCTGCTGCGCTCCGATAACGGGCTGGTGTTTACCAGCCGCTACTTTACGGCTCTGGTGAAAAGCTATGGGATGCAGCAAGAGTTCATTACGCCGCACTGTCCACAGCAAAACGGCATGGTCGAACGTGTGATTCGCAGCCTCAAGGAGCAATGTGTGCACCGCCACCGCTTTGAGAGCCTGCAGCATGCCAGTCGGCTCATCGGGGACTGGATTGGCTTTTACAACCATCAGCGTCCGCATCAGGCGCTGAACATGAAAACTCCCGCTGAGGCATTTGCATTAGCGGCCTGACCTGTGCAGAAACCGCTGGGTCAATACACCCCTTCGAAAACGCCTGACTGACGTGAACGCCAACAAAAAAGGCGGCCTCAAGAGGTCGCCTTTTTGTATGCAGGGGTTGTGGGGCTAATCGGCCAACAACTGGCGCAGCACAAATGGCAGGATGCCGCCGTGGCGGTAGTACTGCACTTCGATGGGGGTGTCGATGCGCAGTTTCACGCTCA
>CAZHLQ010000459.1:0-2018 GCA_964533235.1 uncultured Gudongella sp.
TGACAGGAACCACTGACGTTGGTAACTTCGCAGGATCCATTACTGCTTTTACCTATCCTGAAGAGCTAGATGATCTAGAGGATATTTACGCTATAACTTTCAGAACTCTAGGTGAAAACAACAAGACAAGACTCCATATCATCTATAATCCAGTATTAGTTTCAGATGCAGTAGACTATCAGTCTTTCGGATCCAACATTGATCCTATAAAGTTTTCATGGAGTATGACAAATAAACCCACATATTTAACAGGATATGCTCCATCCGGACATTTTATTATTGAGTTTTATAACGTTCCAGATCCCTTTGTCAATGAGATTGAGTTCATGCTCTATGATACGTCTGGTGTATTTCCAACTCCTCAAGACCTAATTAATATTTTCGAGGAAATGCGACTTTACCGAACCCTTCTTATCATAGACCACCACGATGGATCTTGGACGGCAATCGGCTCTGATGAAATGGTATATTTCACAGATCCCACGTCGTTCGAGATTGATTCCACAACCGCTATTTTTCTCGACGATGAAACATACACTGTAAGCTCGCTATAGGAGGACATATGGCTACTGTAACAGGCTTAACCAAAGATCGCATGATTCAGATCGAGGAAGCATCAATCGTTAATGCTCGTAAAGAAGGCGACAATCTGGTTCTCACCACTTTTGGTGGAGATGATATTAATGTAGGGAATGTTAGGGGTCCCAAAGGGGATACAGGAGATGCTGGATTCTTGATTCAGAGAATCGCAGCTGGCAAGAATCTAAATGATATTACAACTCCTGGTCACTACATACAACCTTCCACTGCTAACGCTTTAACCTCTTTGAACTATCCAGTCCAGCATGCGGGATTATTGGAGGTAGGAAAAGACCCATTAGGTACAATGACATGGCAACGTTATACAACGTATGGAACTGGCGGAGCATCAGAGAACACTATTTTTACTAGAGGTTTCTATAACACTGTTTGGTATACTTGGGCTCAATACTCTAAAAATGGTCACACCCATACAGCTGCTGACATAATTTCTGGAGTATTGGACGCTGCTCGCATCCCTAATCTTGATGCTGCCAAGGTTACTACTGGTACATTCGCAGATGCAAGGATACCAAATCTTAACGCATCCAAGACGACTGCTGGCACATTTGATGCTGCTCGTATTCCAAATCTTGATGGTTCGAAAATTGCTACTGGAGTAATCAATATAGCTCGACTTCCAATTATATATAGAGTTTTCGGTGGTGTTTTGGGAGACGTGACCATCGCAGCACAAGCCACATATACAATTCCGTGGAGTGTTCTGGCACCAGTATCGGATATAAGTCATATTATCAACATTACGGTGTATAATAACGGATCTTCTTGTCCGATACTTTGCCCAGCCGGGTTTTCATCAGCGGGTATAAACATACGAAACGTCCATACAGCATCCTTTACTTTCCATTCAAATTCAAGTATTTGTATTCTGTCTACTGTATAATAATACTTATTATGAGTTTTATTTCTTAAAGTAATACGAAAGGACATCGATATGTTTAAAGATAAAAAGGCATTTGACTCGTCTCAATATGTTGGGAACAAACTAATTTCTAGACCAGCTCGACTATTGATGTGGGGTTGGTTCCTCGGGGGTATAACCTTCATTATAGGTACGATATTTCCAGAAATTGATGTCAATCCAGCCATTGCTCCGGCTCCATATACTGAACTAATATTAGGTCTTCTATTACTTGCGGGATCTCTGATGATGAATCTTTCTGTCTTGAACTGGCGAAATGAATCAACAAGTTGGCGATTCGAGTTAATAGCATTACCTATTCTGACAACTGCCTGGTTGATGTACCTTCTTCTAATTGTTACTGCAGCTACAACAAGCCTATTCCCATTAGCTTTAGGTTTGGGACACATTGCCTATTGTGGTATGCGATTCTATGAAGTTAACATGTTCATCAACGCTACGAGAGAGAATGTGAAGCAGATGCATAAAACGGCAGGTGATCATAATGCCTGAATGG
>CAZHLQ010000460.1:0-3698 GCA_964533235.1 uncultured Gudongella sp.
TGATCCTTCTGGCATCAGAAAGACTTGTCCCAAGTGCCTCCCTTATAAATCCACTTTTCCAGAAGCACTTAAGGTGCATAGTAAGCTTATCCTCTCGTGATAAGCTTAAATACTCGTCTGTCCTTGAGGTTACAAGGAGCATACCATCTTTGATCTTAAGAAGTTTCAATCCGATCCCCATCTTGGTAAAGAAGTTAAGGATAGCCATACCAGTGGTACCCCTTCGTGAGAAAAACATTGGGTAATCGCCCTCAAAGAATCTGGTAAGCTTGTTTATGTCCTTACGCTTGATCGTTCCTCTGGTTTCAGTTAGTTCAACAGGAGTTTCATAAATATATAGCAGGAACCTGTCGAAATCATTCAAGTAGGTATTTGTGGGCTTGTACTCGACCTCTCTCAGCCTTATGGAAAGCAAGGGATCTCCCTGTGAAAGCCTGTTTTGGTGCAAAATCTCCTTTACATAGCGGAACCTTTCCTGACTTAGGCTTTGTAGATCGGAAAGTGGCTTTCGATAGGACTTGTCGTTCTTTGCCAAAAATCCTAAATATTCCCGTAGAGTAGAAAAATAACTGTTTAGCATCAAAGGCGTAGTTATGATTTTTTCATTTATCATGTCTACAAGCATCTGCTGAAGGTCCACCTTGTTAAGATCCTTAAGGCTCGTTCCATCATCTGCAAGCTGGTATTCGTATAGCTCAATCAGGTTAGAAAGGTGTCTTTCAATTCCCTCAGAACTGCTTTTCATAGAAAGGTATTCCTCAAATTCATCCATTTCATCATAGATAGGAAGTAGATCTCCTTCCTCAGGCTCGTAGTTTTCATAAACAGTTTGATAGTAAGTCTCATACAGGAATAATGAGTTATTCTTTAAGAAGCTTCTCATATCGCTTCTGGGTCTGTCCAAGTCGTTATAATTTCTTATTACTTCCCTCAACAGATAAGGGAGTACTGACTTGGGTATGAAGCTCACCTCACCAAGCATCCGTACTGCGCTCAATACCTCCCCTACTCGTGCCAGGAGATAATCTCCTCTCTTGAGTATGACCGAAACCTTTGGCTCAAGCAGCTTGTATTCTACGTGATTTAGGACATCAAATGCTATGGCGTACGGCTCGTTGAAATCTGTTATCTCAAGTATGGTGACATAGCTATCGGCCTTTCCAACAAGAATATCCTTCTCCTTTGACGATAGGCTCTTGTCAGACTCAATTAGCCTGTGAACGAACCCCTTACCCGATGTATCTCTGTAGTCACAGCACAACCAGAGATTGAAGGGGATGTGTGACCCCTCCATATCAAGGAATTCATACTCCTCAAGGCTTTCCTGGAAAAGAATGCTCGCTCTGCCATCTTTGTTTATATGATCTATAAGTTTCTCAGTAGCCAGGTTTTCCAGCTCCTGCAGTGTGTCATGGTCCATTTCATTGCTCCTTGCTTTAGTCTTTGGATATATTATACAACAAGGGTGGATTCATTACAATTAACCATAAAGAGGCTTAAACTACAAAACAGATGTTGAAAAATGGGAAAAAGTAGTATAATAAAAGGGTGACCAGAGAGGAGGAGACAAATGAAATTTAGAGATTATGAGTATACTCGACCAGATTTGGATCAAATGGAAAAAAGCTTTGCAGATCTTCTGGAGAAATTTAGAAATTCAAATAGTGCAGCTGAGCAGAGCGGTATAATCGATGAGGTGACCACTCTAAGAAATTACTTTGAAACCATGGGTACTCTTGCAAGTATAAGACATTCAATAAATACAGAGGACAGCTTCTATGAGGCTGAGCAGGACTTTATGGATGAAAATGGGCCAAGGTACGAGAAGGCAGTAACTGACTACTATAAAGAGCTCATCAAATCTCCATTTAGGGAGGAGCTTGAAAAGGAGTGGGGAGAGCAATTCTTTAAATTAGCTGAGCTTCAGATTAAGACCTTCAGTGAAGAAATCATGGAGGATCTGGTTAAGGAGAACAAGCTTTCCACCGAGTATGACAAGCTTATTGCCTCAGCGAAGCTTGATTTTATGGGCGAGGTAAGAAACCTGAGTCAAATGAGACCATTTATGGAATCAAAGGACAGGGATGTAAGAAGATCTGCTGCGAAGAAGACCATGAGCTTCTTCGAGGATAATGAAAAGGAGTTCGACAGACTTTATGACGAGTTGGTCAAGGTAAGGGATAGAATGGCGAAAAAGCTTGGTTATCCCAACTACATCCCTATGGGCTATGCCAGACTTTCAAGGACAGATTACGATGCAGAAATGGTTGCTAATTATAGGAAACAGGTTTATGAAAGCCTGGTCCCGCTGTCAGAGGAATTGAAGGAGAGACAAAGAAGGAGAATAGGCGTAGACAGACTTACATTCTACGACGAGCCCCTTGAATACGTCACTGGGAATGCAAATCCCAAGGGAGATCCCGCCTGGATAATAGAAAACGGGAAAAAAATGTATCACGAAATGTCTCTAGAGACAGGGACATTTATCGACTTTATGACTGAACGAGAGCTAATGGACCTTGAAGCAAAGAAGGGAAAGAGGAGCGGAGGCTATTGTACCGTGATCCCTGATTACAAGTCACCCTTCATCTTCTCAAACTTCAATGGGACAAGCGGCGACATAGATGTTTTGACTCATGAGGCAGGACACGCTTTCCAAACCTTCATGAGTATGGATCATAAGCTTCCAGAGTACAAGTTCCCAACACTCGAGGCTTGTGAGATCCATTCAATGAGCATGGAGTTCCTGGCATGGCCATGGATGGAAAGCTTCTTTAAGGAAGAGGTTGAAAAGTACAAATTCAGTCACTTGGCAGGTGCTTTGACGTTTATACCCTATGGAGTGGCTGTTGATGAATTTCAGCATTTTGTGTTTGAGAACCCAAATGCAACTCCAGATGATAGGAAAGCTGCATGGAGAGATATTGAGAAAAAATATCTGCCTTCCAAGGATTATGAAGACAATGATCTACTGAACCGAGGAGGATATTGGTTCAGACAAGGACATATTTTCTCCTCTCCATTCTACTACATCGACTATACACTCGCCCAAGTCTGTGCATTCCAATTCTGGGTAAGGAGCAGAGAGGACAGGGAAAAGGCGTGGGATGATTATTTGAGACTATGTAAGGCAGGGGGGAGTATGTCGTTCCTGAAGCTTGTTGAGCTTGCGGAGCTTGATAACCCATTTGTCGATGGAACTATCAAAAGAGTGGTAGGACCGATCAAGGCATATCTTGATTCTGTGGACGACTCAACGTTTTAGCTAACCTGAAAAGGATATTTTGAATATAACTTAGGCGTAAATCGAGGGGCAATACTTTTTTCGGACCGCTCACGGCCGCTTGGCCAGGAAATGTCCTTAAAAGTTTTGCCCCTCAATCTTCATTACGTAATGATAATGCCTAGTGTGATATGGCTCTTGATAATATAAAAAGGTGGACGACTCAGTCCACCATAAAATTTTATTCATTTACTCTTTGTACTCAGTATTATACCCCGGATTACCCTCTGGCCTTAACTGATTAGGATAGCTGATATCAGATCTGATATCCAGTGCAACCTTCTTCAGCTCCTTGTATACTTCATAAGGTCTATCGATCCCATAAAGCCTCTTACCGGTTCTTACTGATCTTTTCCCAGTATGTATATAATCCTCATTTATCCTTATGGTGCCTACTCCGAGATTATTCTCAATG
>CAZHLQ010000461.1:0-2075 GCA_964533235.1 uncultured Gudongella sp.
CTGTGGCCTATGTTCCTGTACCGAAGGATCTGACCAAGATCAAAACCAAAGTGATGCTCAATCTCACCAAGCGACAACTGATCTCATTTGGCAGCGGTGCTCTACTGGGCGTTCCGCTGTTTTTTCTTACCAAGCCCCACATGAGTGTCAGCACGGCAGCGCTGCTCATGGTGCTGTCCATGCTGCCCTTTTTCCTGCTGGCCATGTATGAACGAAACGGTCAGCCCATAGGGTTTATAAATGACCTTCAAATCTCATGGCTTATGAGAGGGACTTTTATCTTCTCATAAAATCGATCTTTGATAACTTCATATGGGAGAACCTTACCTTTGGTGCCAGCCTTCAAAGAGAAGCTACTGGCTGCCAAAGAACAACAGGAAAGCAATCGGAAGCTCTGCGGAAGGTCCTATAGTAAAGAATATCTGGATTACATTTGTGTCAACGAGCTGGGTGTAAGGCTTCGGCCAGGATACTTAACGACAGCTTTTCCAAAACTCCTAGAGGACAATGGACTTAGAAGGATACGCTTCCACGATCTTAGACATAGCTGCGCCAGTTTGCTGCTGGCAAACAACGTTCCGATGAAGCAGATCCAGGACTGGCTTGGTCACAGTGATTTTTCAACGACGGCCAACATCTATGCTCATCTGGATTACAATTCAAAGCTGTCATCGGCTCAGGCTATGATCGAGGGTCTGAATTTCGTCAGTGCTGGACAAAATGAGGGCGAATAACGAGATGCTGCCTGGATCAGATAAATCGAAAAACAAGTCTTTTCTGCACACACAGAAAAAAAGCGGCTTCCCTCAGAAACTGAGGAAAACCGCGGGTTTTCTGGCGGAGAAGGAGGGATTTGAACCCTCGCGCCGCGTTAACGACCTACCGCTTTTCGAGAGCGGACCCTTCAGCCACTTGGGTACTTCTCCAAATCAGTACAATGGTTATTATACACGGATTTTTTCTACTTTGCAAACAACTTCGTAATAGGCTGCCAAGAGGCCCATCTGGCATATTACCTCTGGTACCAGCCTGTTGATGCCTCCATTTCTCTGGAGCCACCAGCCTTCATATATCTTGACTCTGTCCTCAGGAATATTGGTGTCGATTGAAAGTCTTGCTTCTATCTTACCTTTTTCAGTTGAGACGTGTACCAGTTCCTTATCCTCTATTCCAAGCCTCTGTGCGTTAGAATCGTTCATGTATAGTGTTGGAGTATGATCCTCCCCCATCAATACATATTGTTGTGAGTGAAGGGAACCTCTGAGGTGCGGTGTGAGAAGGTAGAACGGGTATTCCTCGCTTCTTTTAGCTGTTATCTCTCTGTATTCTGCAATTGGACTGAAGCCTTCTTTCTTTGCCGTATGTGAGTAGAACTCATATTTGCCACTTGGGGTATGGAAGCTATTGTCGCTCCAGGGTATGTCTTGGATCCCAGGAACCTTTATAGGCGCTTGCTTTAGATCATCTATACTTATGTCATTGCCCTTAAGTAGAGGTTCCAATGCTTCCTCAAACCATTCACGATCCTTCTTAATTGGAAATTTCTTAAGATTTAATCTTACTGCAAGCTCGTTTAATATCTCCAGCTCAGATTTCACGCCTCTGGGTGGATCCACTGTCTTATTGCAGTAGTTGATATAGCTGTGGTTTGATGGAGGCATTACGATGTTGTCCTCCTCCAGAAAATGATTCACCGGTAACACTACATCTGAAAGCTTGGCAGTGTCTGTAAGGAACATATCTAGGGTGAGCTTAAAATCGACTGACTCAAATGCCTTTAACACCTTCTCTGTATCCATATTCTGAGTTATTGGATTTGCTCTGGCTGTATAGATGAATCTTATAGGTGGGTCATTTAAAGTATTTATCTCCTCCGCCAACCTTGCTATTTTATAGGTTCTCTTATTAGCTGCAAGATATGGTGCTGTTAGGAGCTCTTTGTTGAGGATATCATCTGTTATGTGGTTGTTATAGCTTACTCCGCCACCCTTTCTTCCAATATTCCCCGTGATTGCACCGAGGGCATCGATTGCTCTTACTGTATCTCCTCCGTTGGAGTACCTTTGTATCCCAAA
>CAZHLQ010000462.1:0-2325 GCA_964533235.1 uncultured Gudongella sp.
GATATAATCATATACTTAATTATTTTAATTCTAATACCATTGGATATACATTTTACTATAATACTACCAATTATTTCTTTAGGTTTAATAATATAGGTGCAAATTGTCAATACAATTCATTTTTACAACTATTTGCATATAATAAGGTGTTAGTTAATTTTAAAAATAATAGCACTCTTATTTCTGTACAAAACAAAGATTTTAGTTCAAATGTAATAGTGCCAGTTTCCACTTATTCTAAACTATTATTAACAGGAGAAGATGGTACTGTAAAGATTTTAACTATTACTTCCACAAATCAAATAAATATAACAAATGGCTAATAATTACGGAACAATAGTACAAAGTACTGTGAGACCTCCTAGTACTGATGATAAGTTTCCCGTTGTTTTAGGAAATGAAATCTTAGGAGGAGCTAAAGAAGGAATTACACTTGCTGATTTAAATGCAATTCCTTCAGAAAGATTAAGTGTAAATACTATAGGAGTAACATCTGAAAATATATATGTTTGGACAGGAACGGAATGGATTCCTTTATTTAAGCAGATTAATGCACAAAATATTTTTGGAACTGGTAATATATCAACATCACGAGATGGTGTTGAAGTATATGTTGAAGATTATGCTGGAACTACATTTGAAGAAAAATTAAATACTGCAATAACTACTGTAAACTTTGGCACAACAATTAACTGTTCCAATTATACGGGAAATCAAACTATTCTTAATACAATCAACATAACCAAACCTCTTACTTTAAAGTTTGGTTACATCACTTTAATAAAAGATAGTACAGTACCTCCTGCGGATTTAGCAAAACATCAGTTAGGAGATCACCTTTTTAATATTCAATCTCATAATGTAAAAATACTCGGTGCTGGACGTGCTATGAATCCAGAAGCCGATACTATTACTGATTATGCTGATTTTGCATCATTACCTGCTACTGGTTCTTTAAGTACTACTTACCGAACATTAGATACAGAATTATTGTATCGGTGGAATGGAAGTACTTATTATGAAATAACTATTGCAGATTTACCGATCGCTCCAACTAGGTTTAAAATGACAACATCTAGTATTGGAGGGTTTCATATCTACGGTAAAGGTCATGGTAATATTGAACTAGCTGGTTTTGTATGTGAGGGTGTTAGAGGCCCTCTAAACTCAGTGTTAGGTGTTGGTATGACTGGTTGTGGTGGTATTCACCTTGAAAAAGAAATAGCTGGAGAGGTTACTGCATATAATACTGTTGCACAATTATCAATTAGAGATATATTAATTGAAGGAACTGTTATTCATGGAATATTTATTGATGCTCCAATTGTAGCTCGCTTAGAGAATATACGTGTATCTCGTGCAGGTGCTCATGGTATCTATATCTATAATGGTACATCAAGTAGTATGCTAAATTGTTATGTATCTTCTGCTCATAAAGCTGCTTTTTGTATTCAAAATCATGCTTACGCTTCTATGATAGGTTGTGCTGCTGAATATGCAGGTGTTGGATATTGGTTGCGCAATACTTCGGCTACATCTATCTTATCTTGTGGCTCAGAATCGCAAAGACAGAAGGGTAGTAATATAGTAAATAGTGGTTATTCACAATGGAATGGCGAAACTGAGGTTCCTGTGAGTGATGTTGGTGCTGATTATGCAGGTGTATTTAGAGGTGTTGGTTATCTTATAACAGGAGGTAAAAGTTTCAACCTTAATGCTGTATATAGCACCAATGTTACATCTGGTTCAGATAGTACTCCTTATGAAGATTCTGCACAATCACGTAGGTATGCTTGTCATATCCGTCTTATTGGTAATGTTCAGGGGGGTAGTATATTCAACCCTAAATTCAACACTTCTTCTGGAGAAACTATGTATGGAGACCATGACATTAGGATTGATGGTTTAGCTGGTAGTTATCCTTCTCATATAAGTATAGATTACAATCCCACAGCTTCTATAATAACACCTACTGTTTCAGGCATACACGTTGAAACTGTAGAAACAAGTGGGAATAGAAGTGCTATATTGAATCTTGGTTCAAATATTAAAATCGCCTATGGTAAAACAGAATATCAACAAATTAATTATTTTGATCCAGCTACTAATTTTGTAATTGATTTTAATAAAGGTTGTTTTTTTAATAGTAAGGATGAAGGTCAACTTGTAACTAATCAAACTTATAGTTTTGTAAATGGTAAACTTGGTGATATTGTTAGATTAAAATTACCTCCTATTGGAAGTGGTGGTAACATATCTTTTTCGGGAACTGTTGATATTTTGACAGGTACGTTTAGTAGTACTAAATTCAACATATTATATATT
>CAZHLQ010000463.1:0-3910 GCA_964533235.1 uncultured Gudongella sp.
ACATAAAGCCATTGAATGCAGTATAAAAACAATGCACTCAATGGCTAAGTCTTTGTTTCCCATGTATAGAGGATCTGCATAACTACATTATTATCATCTCCACGTTGCCTTGAGTAGACAAAAATGATGTCATCAGGACCCATTGGTTCCTTGGCGGAGGGGTATTTTTCTCAAAATCAGATCACAATAATCCGTTTTTCGAGCCCTAACTTCCGCTCTTTTAAGATCAGAAGTGACGTCATTTCTGTTCGGCACATGTAGTGCTGCTACAACTTTACCAGTCAGTAAAAATTGTGCGCAATAAAACTTTCAAACTTGTTGTGGTTTGAGAGCTTTATTCTGAACAATTATTCAATTGTCATGATAAAGTCTTTTCCATTATTAATCCGGATTTAAAGTGCACAGTCGCAGTTTTTTCATCAATAACGACAATCCGATCTATCACCTTACTCAGTAATTGCTTTGTTAACTCGTCATCATTGAACTCTTCTTTGTCTCCAAGGTTTACTATTAGAACCGCTTTTGTTTTGATCAAATACACTGTCGAGTCGGCAGGATCCGTTTTTATAATCGTATTGAATAGCTTACTCAATAATTTCATCATTTCTGATTCTCTTATAGTTGCTGACTGTTTACATTGCACAGTCCCAGCGTTCAATCGCTCTCGGCACCGCCAGACAAAGGATTTGCCACTTTTATTCTGCCAGGTCACTCTATTATAAGTACCACTGCATTTCCCACAGATGATAAGTCCACTTAGCGGATAAGCTGAACTGTATCGTTTTCTAGTGCTTCTTTCACTAGCACAACTTCTCCGTTTCATTTCCTCTTGAACAAGATAGAACTGTTCTTTTGTGATAATTGCCTCATGGCTATTTCTCACGTAGTACTTCTTTACATACCCATTATTCATGACTTTCTTCTTTGTTAATGAATATTCTTGTTGAATAGAGCCATTGTTCCGGTGAGGCATGAGCCACCTGTCCGGTGTCACAGAGCCAGTTGATAATTTGGTTTGATGCTAAGTCTTTAGGTTGGTACCGCAGATTTGGCAGCCAAAAATACAACTTTGAATCTGCGATACCAAATATGCTTTTTAGTTATTCACTGAATCTCTTGTCAAGACCGTAGACTTCCCTCATGGAGAGGTCTTTTGATGGATCGGTACTTTCGATGTTGATCTTGTAGGAGTCATGGACGATTCGATCAAGTATAGCATCAGCTAAGGGTGAGTCGCTTCCCCCAAGCTGCTCATACCAACCTTCAGGTCTGTATTGTGAGCATAATATAGTAGAGGATCTCCTTCTCCTTCTATGAAGAAGTTCGAAGATATCCTTTGCCTCATTTGAAGTAGGCTTCAATAATAACCATTCATCGATGATAAGGAGCACGGGATTGGAATACTTGGCCATAACTCTCTTGTAGTTACCTTCACTCCTTGAATATTCAAGGTCTATCAGAAGGTCTGGGAGACGGATGTATTGAGTTTTGTAGTGCTGTTTACATGCTTCCATACCAAAGGCACAAGCCATGTAGGTCTTACCACTACCAGTTGCTCCTGTTATGAAAATGTTTCTGTGCTCTGAGATGTAATCGCAGGTCGCAAGGCGCTTTATCAGGTCTTTGTTAAGCCTTCTACCTGAAGTGTAGTCAATGTCCATGATGCTTGCATCTGGCTGATCAAACTCAGCATTTTTAATCAAACGATTGAGTCTGTTGTTCTTTCTTCTTGAGTATTCGATGTCTACCATCATACCAAAGCGTTCCTCAAAGGATATCTCTTTCATCCTTGGGTCAGATATTTGCTGACGAAAAGCATCGGACATTGCAGTAAGGCGCATATCGATAAGCTTGTCGATAGTACTGTTGTTAATCATTCGATCTACCTCCATAATAGTTTGCACCTCGGGTTATCCCATAGACATTCACAGTTGACTGTACTTCCTGCTTTGAAGCATCTTCTTTGCTGTCTGTTACAAGTATGTTTTTGATGCTTTTAAAGCTGGGACTTGCTGTAAAGCTTAAAGCTTTGTCACAGGCTGCTTCAAGTCTTTTGGCAGAGTATCTTTCCGCAAGTCGCAGAAGTCCCATACAGCTTTTGTATGTCTGTTGCTCTATTCTATTGGAGGTAAGGATCGCATCTACTGACTTTAGAGTGCTTGCCCCGATATCTTCAGCCCATTTTCTGAATCTGTCTGCGTTCCATTCAAGATATTTCTGATGATCTGGAGGCATATGTTCAAGTATGGTGCTGTATTGACCTTTGCGACCGAACAAGCGCCTGTGTGATGCTAACCGATTGTGGTTGTAGAATATTTCAATTACCTTGTCTGTTACCCTGATATCAACCTTTCTTTTGATGTATTCATAAGGTACTGAGTATAGCATTCCCTCTATGGATATGTGATAATTGAATTGAACGGTGGCTTGTTTCCAAACTGCCAGTTCATAGGGGGTAGCGGGCAATGGTGCCAGAAATGGGAATTCTTCGTTGCGGAAGAGACTCGACCTGCTTCCTTCTTTCTTTTGGAAGGTCTTGTCATTAAACTCTTCTAATTTTCCTCTTATGGCAGCATTGAGCTCCATCAAAGAAAAGAATTGTTCCTTTCTAAGGCTTGCGATTATCCAGGTGGAGATGTTTCCGACTACGTTCTCTGCACTTGGCTAATCCTTAGGCTTTCTGACTCTTGCAGGTATTATTGCAGTT
This sequence comes from uncultured Gudongella sp., assembly GCA_964533235.1. Classification (GTDB taxonomy): domain Bacteria; phylum Bacillota; class Clostridia; order Tissierellales; family Tissierellaceae; genus Gudongella. The sequence goes on from CAZHLQ010000463.1 coordinate 2,708, forward strand.
CCATAATGCTCAGCCATTTCATGGCAGGTTGCATTAAGCTTAGGTGTATACCAGTCCTTGTTGTGGTCTACAGAAGTTTTACAGTTATCAGGCACAAGTATTTTAGATACACCGCCGAAGTAGTTGTACATATTAATATGGGCTTTGATCCAGGATTCTTGTTTCTCGTTGATGAAAGCTTCAACGTAAGCATACTGGCTGTATGATAATGCTCCTACAAACACGTATGCTGGAGTTAATACACCTGTATCTGGATCGACTATGTAAGCAGGATCCCCTGCCCAATCGACCTCTATCTGCTCACCTGGTTTTCTGCTGATATGCATAGTAGCACGGCGTTTTAATTCATCCTGCTGGATGTAGTGGCAGAACTGAGAATACATCAAAGGTTCCTCTCCATTTAGCCTGCATTCCTCGATGTATTCAGTCCACAAAAGCTTTTTACTGACTCCATTCTTTAACAGCTCATTTCTGATGTAGCTAAAATCTGGAACACGTTTTAATACTTGAGATCTTTGCTGAGGGAATAGGATCAGTTCAAGCTCAGCGTTAGTCTTAGAACTGACCTTGTCCCAGGTGATACTTTGTTCTACGGCTTGTCTTAAGACTTTAGAGACAGTATTCCTCGAACAGCTGCAGCTTAAGGCAATGTTTCTTTCGCTGAATCCAAGGTTTTTAAGCCTAAAGATCTCACGATAATCGGTCATATTATGACCTCCTTTACATGAATTTGCATCATTGATAGATGCATAATTACATTATAAAGGTAAAGTGGTTACAGTGGCTCAATGACCGGAATAGTGGCTCACAACCAACTGGAAGTGTGGCTCACTTTGACCGGACAGGTGGCTCAATTTATCCTGGAATACTCAGTTAAAAAATCGATCGTATAGGTCTTTTGCAGAATTGCATCTCCCATGTGAGTATTTTCACTTTATAATATTTCAAAAGTCAGCTCTGAACCACTTTCTATCAATCTGATTGATACTGTTAAGTGAATGTCACTTCTTATTGAAGAGCATATTATTACTTATTTAAAAAGCCCTTCTTAACATTAGAAGGGCTCAGTAAATTTAAATTCTTTCATATCTACTTTTATGCAATTCGCAAAGCAATACAAACTTCCAAATCGCCAATCGGCACTTTATTTCTAAAATCATCGCCATCTCTAGTGAACTGAAAATCGTCTAGAACCCTAGTAAA
>CAZHLQ010000464.1:0-2462 GCA_964533235.1 uncultured Gudongella sp.
AGTTTTTTTATTTCAGGATTATAACTCTGGGTATATTTCACCTAAGTCACAAATTAGAATTCAGGAGAGTATTCATGGACAAGAAACTTATAGCCGCAGCTGTTTTCTTAATCGTATTATTAATTGTATTTGCAGGATTAATGCTTAGAGCTGAGCACCAAAATATCCAGTCTCTCAGGCAAGAGTATCCTGACCTTGATGAGGCAGCCTATAGCTATAGGATGGATGCTTTCAGTCTATGGGCAATAAGGCTTCCATTGTCCTTTATTATTCCTATGATTTTTCTGTTCTCTGGATTTTCTCAAAGGCTTTTCCAAATAACTAGCCGTGGAAGGGGAATATTTTTATCGGGACTTCTATTCGGACTTGCATATTTAGGTATTGTATACCTTATAAATTTGCCCTTTAGCTTTTATGGATCCTTTATCCTCAGGCATAGATACGGATTGACTGACCAGACTATACTGAGATGGATCGAGCTAAGCCTTAAGGGTTTTCTTGTAAATAATGGGCTGATGGCTGTATTTTTATGGGTTCCCTACAGCCTTATACAAAGATATCCTGAAAACTGGTGGTGGAGGGGAGGGCTGCTGATGATACCAGTGATAATATTCATGGTTTTTATCACTCCTCTTGTCATAGATCCATTCTTCAGCAGATACACCCCTATCCAGGAGGGGAGCCTTAAAAATGGGATACAGGAGATGCTCCATAGAGGTGGAGTTTCAAATGCGGATATTTTTGTCGTCGATAAAAGCAGGGACACCAAGACTATGAATGCCTATATGACAGGGATACTTTCCTCGAGAAGGATCGTACTTTGGGATACTACTATAAACAACCTTGACGAGAGCGAGGTATTGAGTATTACAGCCCATGAGATGGGTCACTATGTAAAAAACCATATTTGGAAGGGAATAAGCCTGGGTGTACTAGGGACGTTCCTGATCCTATTTCTTATGAATGTCTCCTCAGGGTGGATAATGAAGGCATCAGGAGGTGCGTTTGGGTTTACAAGACTTCACAGCTATGCATCCCTTCCATTACTTCTCATTCTTCTGAATCTTTTCAATTGGCTGGGGCAGCCTGTGGTAAACGGTGTATCGAGAAGCTTTGAGCGGGAAGCGGATCTCTATGAGATCTCTATGACTAGAGACAGAGGATCAGCGGTGACCGCAATGGAGAAGCTTTATGAGTCAAGTCTTGGAGTTCCGCGACCTTCTGGGTTTTATGAATTTTGGTACCATACTCATCCTTCATTGGAGGACAGGATCCGGTTCTATATGACTGAAGAGCTTGATGAAATTGCAAAAGGAGGCCAGTGAGCCTCCTTTACATTTTGAATAAGAACCACCGGCAGGTGGATATCTCATATTTTAATTCAAAGGGTCTTTGCTGTTCTCCGATTATACCCTCGCAGCGATAAACCACCATCCTGTTACCGCCAAGCTTTTCCTCCTCATGGGAGAATATCCGCCCGATCCGTATGACAGTCCGAACCTTATCCTCAGAGTCCAGCCTAAATCGAAGAGGTACCGGATAATCCTTGTCATTGAACCAGGCGATCATTTCAACAGGCTTCATAAGGATCTTCATAAGTATACCTCCTATAGATAGCTCGACATCATAGGATAGCTTTCCTCCATAATGACGCCCCCTATAACTGGATCGATGCCCGAATAGAGAAAGCATGATCTGTAAACTGATTTCTGCCCGTATTTAAGCCTTATCCTGTCTATTACATCATCCAGCTGCTGTTCCTTTTTGTTTTGACTTCCCAGCATTGAAAGCTGAAAGAAATCGTTGGATTCAAGGTGAGAGAGGCTGATCGAAAAATTCCGCATGGGCTCTCCCTGCCACATTTCATCGAACAGGCTTCTTGCGGTCCTGTAGATCGCATTGGTGGAGTCGGTTGGTACGGTCAACTTTCTTTGGTGGGAATAGTGGTAGAACAGGTGGTTTTTAAGCGAAACTGAAACAACGCTTCCACACATGTCAAGATCCCTTACTCTAAGACCGATCATCTCAGATATCGCCAGAAGAACCTTGTGTGCCTCGTCCCTGGTATCCACGTCAAATGGCATTGTGGTAGAATTTCCAACTGATTTTAAGGGTGCGGCACCGCTTCTTACCGGAGAAGATTCGATCCCATTGGCGTATTCCCAGATCAAAAGCCCTGGTTTTTTCAACCATGAGTGGATGTAATCCCTGTCCAGATCAGCTAACTGCTTGATCGTGAATATTCCCCTTCCGTTCAATTTTTTCTTTGTTCTTGAGCCGACCATAAAAAGCTCTTCGACAGGGAGAGGCCAAAGCTTTTCAGCTATATCTTCTTCGAAAAGTGTATGGATTTTATCAGGCTTTGAAAAATCTGAAGCCATTTTAGCCAGAAGCTTGTTGGGTCCTATTCCAATATTTACTGTAAATCCAAGTTCCTCCCGAACTCTTCTCCCCATTTCCAT
>CAZHLQ010000465.1:0-1743 GCA_964533235.1 uncultured Gudongella sp.
ATGATATTGACAAGAGCTTACGAGCTTCTTGCCTCATCAAATAATTCTGCATATATTGAAATACTTGACAAGCTATGCTACAGCCTCATTGTAAAGGGAGATATCGAACAACTAAAGTATTATCTCGAAAAACTTCTTGAATCATCTTTGGAAAGAGGTAATGAAAGATATTATATCCGAGGCATGCTGTATGAACTGGAGCTAATGGTCAGAGGAAATGACCTGATTAGATCACAGGAGCTTATGAATGAAATAAGCTCTAAACTCAAAGGCAAAAGCTACCCTGAGGAGGAGATATATCATAAGCTTCTTCAATCGAAGCATTACCTTGATGTAGACAATCCTGCTCAAACAGCTGCAATGGTAGATGACGGCATAGTTATTTCTGAAAGTAATGAAATATGGACATACATTGGTGATCTTTACAACATAAGAGGCATAGCCAAGTATATGGCAGGCGATCCTGAGTCAGCAATTGATGATTATAACATGGCTTTGGAAGGTTACAAAAAATCTGATAGACCATTTGATATGGTAAAGCCAATAAATAATATTGGAAGTATACAGAGCGAATACTATGGATCAGAAAAGGTAGCACTTGAATATTACTGGAGAAGTGTCGATATCTCAGAGAACTATGGACTTACTTCCCTACAGACAACATTCCTTAGCAATATCGGAGAAGCGTACACTAATGTTCGAGAATATAGGAATGCAGAAGTATACCTTGATAGAGCAATCGAGTTATCAAGGAGGATCAATGACAAAAAAAGCCTGTTTCACTCAACTGTGCTCCAGGGAGTAGTATATTTAAGATTGGGAAGGATTAACAAAGCCAGAGAGATCCATCGAGGTTTGAAGGAGATGAATAGTTCCGGACATATCCAGGATAAGGAGGTTTTAATGCAGTATACGAACTTCCTAGGCCAATACTATCTCGAAACTGGAAGTCTCAAGCTATCAAAAGAGTTTAGTTTAGTTTCCATGGAGCGATCCTCAGAAATCAGCAAAAAAGAATATATGAAGGCTAAATCTCGACTTTTGAATATTGGGTTCATTGAAAGCCAAAAGATCGATGAGACATCTGTAACTGAAATAGTGAAGGAGTTCAGAGAGAGTGGCAGCAGCTACGATAGAGCGTATTTCCTATTGCTATATGGACTAATAGCTCATAGCTTAAACTATTATGAATTATCCATGTTCCTACTTGAAGAGTTTAAGTCTATGGAGAGTATTGAAGTAGTTGATAAGTTCAGATCAGACTTTAAACTGATAGAGTTAATCAAGTCTGGGGAAGAGGCTTCACTTTTATCTGCAATGGAGTTTTCACAATCTAGAGATTTTGATTTGGTAATTCCTAGGTTTTACACAAATATTGCATTAGGAACCAGATTGTTGGAATTAGGATTGTTTCATGAAGCGTTTAAGATCATGATGACAAACCTGGACCAATATGAGATAACTTCTCGAATGCTTGGTGAGGACGATAAGGGACCAGATTTTAAAGGCTTTTTCATGCTGGACAAGATCATTCCGATAATTGATAATAGCTTATTTCAAATATCTGGGATAAGAAGGGAATTTGAACCAACGATAGAAAACTATATAAATAAAATGGATGAGGATCTTTTCCTGAGAACATTTGCAGGTGCCAAGGCTACGTCCTGCTGCAAGGATTCCTCAAAGCTTTTAGGAGGCTTGGACAGTAATGCTAATAATAACCTTGACAGGATCCTTGAGTAC
>CAZHLQ010000466.1:0-1538 GCA_964533235.1 uncultured Gudongella sp.
GATGGTGTAAGCTATTCAAATTTACCTAGACCACAAACGACTGAAAATATAGATCCTAACAGCACTAAGGATAATTATGACACAGAAGATGGATTTATTGAGGCATGGAAAAATTGGCAACCTGAAAGAATTTGGATTGGAAATAGACCATCGATAGGGGGGTCTGCTCCTTTTGGAGGAACTATTAGAAATTTGAACATCTATAATGGGGTTCGATATGGCAATACAGAATATCCACTACATCAAGCCATGATAGAGAGTGAAGCTATTGATAGCGGAGAGGCTGGAGTGCAATGGAATCGTCTTATATGGGATGAAACGTTGCCTGACAAAACAGACATAGAGTTTCAAGTAAGTACCTCAGAAGATGGAGTTGTTTGGTCTCCTTGGATAGGGCAGGACAAGGCTATTGTGACATTATCCTTTGACGATGGACTTAAGGATCAATATGGTGCTTGGAATGCATCTATGAGGGATCGTGGTTTGGTGGGAACTTTGTATGCTATGTATGATAGTATCGGCAATGCTAATTGTGGTTATAGTGGTGCAGATTGCATGACCGAAAATGAACTTGATGATTTAGTAGCTGCGGGGTGGGAAATCGGAGGGCATCATCTGGCCACCCTTACTTCTTTTTCCGGTTCAGTTTTAACTGATTTGATTTCTAATATTTATAACAAGTTTAATAATGAATACAATTGGAATACATCAACTTTTGCTTATCCGGGTGGGTCGTATAACCCAGAATTAATTAGTGCGGTGTCTGAATATTTCAGTGCTGCTCGCAGTATTGAAAAAGATTTCCCCTTCATGACTTTTAATCGTAAATTCAGACTTACGACTAAGGCGGCTACAACCCCTACCGGGTGGAGTACATATCTGAATAAGGCTACGGCAGAAAATAGTTGGCTAGTGATGATGGTACATGGAATTTCAGGATTACCCGTACCGTATAACGAACCAGGATCAGCCCCAATGACGAGTACAGATTTTGATACTGTTATGAATAACATAAAAACAAGAGTAGATAATGGGGAAATAGAAGTTCTTACGATGCAAGATGCTTTGGACAGAATTATGTTAACAGATAATACAGGATCTTCTCTTAGTAAGATTAGACCAGGTCGTTATGTAAAATGGAGAGCAATATTATCATCCTATGATGGTGAAAATACTCCCACTTTGGATAACGTATTAATTTCAACAGATAATGTTGCTCCAATTATAGTCATTACATCTCCCGAAGAGGGTGATGTTGTTTCTGGCGACGACACTATTGCTTTCACCAATAACGAACCAACCAATCCGGAATGTTCCGTGGATAATTCTGCTTGGGTTAATTGCACCACTGCTGTTACCAATTTTTCCGATCTCACCAATTGGGACGATATTGCCGAAAGTGATACTTTCAATTTGTATCTGCGAGATACAGACGGAGCTGGAAACACTGGCACAGCAAATGTAATTAATCTTACCAAAGCCGACACACAAGCACCCGTGCGTTCTGGTGGTTCTCCTAGTGGAGAATTGCCTTCCAA
>CAZHLQ010000467.1:0-2045 GCA_964533235.1 uncultured Gudongella sp.
GTATAGTAATAGTCATAATATACTAATAATAAAGTAATAATACTATTATACTACTAAACAAGAGGGATAAAACATGGATTCAGACCTTGACGCATTAAAACAAAGAGCAGAAGCAGCAGAGGCAAAACTTTCAGCCATTAAGCAGAAACGCAAAGAGACTATGCAACGGTATTATAAGAAGCGTGAAGCAGAAGGGCGTATCCAAATATCGTTGGTAATATCTAAGGAGTCTAATGAGATTATCAACTCCATTAGGTCAAAATCCATTCTGGATAAAGTAGAGTTATCAGCGGGTCAAATTGTTGATAGAGCTTTGAAGCTCTACAATGAGTCAATCAAACAACCTGTAGAGACAAAGAAGGATATTCCTACACACAAAGCCAAAGCCCTCCCAAAGCCCTCAGAATCATCACAGCCAAAAACAGATACCAAGACTAAGCCTTTAACAGAAAGCGAATCACAGAGCATCTGTGAGCCTTTAAATGTTGATACTGAGATTATCAGTAATAACAAGATAAAGATTGCTATGGAAAATTTAACAACCATGTTTCAATCTGGGAATAAACCTGATTATAGAAAAGCTCTTATTGAGGTAAGAAATCTTTTAAGGTCTGTAGATGAAAAACAGTGGACTTACTCCAACATTGCAATGTTATTCAATCAATACCAACTTAAAACAACTGGAAAATCACCATTACCCTTTGATAAAGTAAAAATTAGAGATTTAGATCAGACATCCAAGATTCCTCATAAGTAAGTATTTTTGAAATTTTCAGAAAATAATGAGGTGAGGACGCCACCGCCAAAGTAAACAAGTTGTCAGATTTTAGTGGGTAGTGGGTGGTTGTAATATTTTCAATTCATTGAATCATTGCGAATCGGTTGTAAAAATATAAGTGGTCTATCGCCTTTACTGTAAAGGGTCTTCACATTATTATCTGTTTAATTCTGTAAAAAAAGAATGTTTTTAATTGACTGTCAAATTAATCTGATGCTATAACTTTTCCATAATCAACTTTATGGAGGTCAACAATGAAACAAGCATACGGATATTTAAGAGTCAGTGGCAAAGGTCAAATAGATGGTGATGGTTTTGCACGACAAGAAAAAGCTATTAGAGATTATGCCAAAGCAAATGGTTATGAGATAGTCCATATTTACCGTGAGGAAGGTGTGTCAGGAACACTGATGGATAGACCCGCTTTGACCTCCATGATGCTTGACCTTGATTCTGATGAGTTTGATGTAAAGGTTGTACTCATTGAACGGGTCGATAGGTTAGCGAGAGACCTGATGATTCAGGAAAATATCTTGCATGATATGAAGAAACATGGAGTTGATATTTACTCCACTACTGATGGAGACCTGTTAGAGAATGACCCTACAAGAAAACTTGTTAGACAGGTCTTAGGTGCAATTGCAGAATATGACAAAACCATGACTGTATTAAAGTTGAAAGCAGCCAGGGATAGACAAAGAATCAAGATAGGTAAATGTGAGGGCAGGAAGAGTTATCAAGAGCTTGACCCTGATTTGATTGCTGAAATCAAAGCTCTTAGAAGGAAGCCACGCAATGGCAAAAGATTATCACTTGCAAAGACTCTTGAGGCTTTACAAGCAAAAGGATTTACTACATCTACAGGAAAGGAGTTAAATATTACCATTCTTCAAAATATCCTATACAAGACCATGAGGCATGAACCATGATTGATATAAAAGTTTTACGGGCAAGAGTTCGGTTGACAAAAGAGATTATGAAAGCCGTAAAATCGGATCTGCCCATTTCAGAGATCAAGAAACTTTTAAGAACTCACTCTGAATACCAGAATTTTGTGAACAGTGTTCATGTATGTAAACAATGTTCTGATATATCAGATTCAGAACATTTCAATACTTATAGTAAGAACCCCTCCTGATTAATAGCGGTAAAGAATGAATCACTTGCCTCTTTGTCCTCCTTGAAAAAATAAAGAGGGTTTTTCTCTCAACCTTTTTTCAGCTTATGGAGGATACCCATTGCTGTTTCAGGGGCAAAATCTTCATAC
>CAZHLQ010000468.1:0-2040 GCA_964533235.1 uncultured Gudongella sp.
GACCGTCTAAGGTTAAAAAGATAATTCCTTCTGCTGATCAGCATCCGACACAAAAACCAGTAGAACTTGCAGAGCTTTTCATTCAATATCACAGTTTGCCTGGGATGGTGGTTTTAGATCCCTTCTGTGGATCAGGAACAACAGCCGTCGCTGCGAAGCGATTGGGGCGGCATTTCATAGGCATCGAGCTGTCTCCCGAATACTGCGAAATCGCCAGGAAGCGGGTCGCGGCAGTCCCTCGGAGGCTCGACAGCTTCTTCCCGCGGCAGCCCGAGGAGGACGCCCGGCAATGAGGGCCTCGCGCAGGTCCGGGCGGTAATCTACTTTTTCAGCTCTATTTTTGGTATCATTCTACTGTACAACCGATAAGTATATATACTGTACAGTGCATAGTAGGTAATAGTGAAATGCGAGGTTGAGGAAAATGTACCATCTAACAGACGGAAATGCCGGGGAAAGAATCGAGGATTGGGATACACTGATAGCCACCATCGAGAGCTGGGAAGGGCATCACGATGCATCAGATGTCGATGAGGGAGATGTCGATGGACTCAATAAGGCGATAGGATATCTTGGATATAGAGTCGAGGAGGTGGCCTGAGCATGGCCCATAAAAATTTGTTGGCACTCCGAAAAGAGTATGTCAAGAGATATGATCAGGCCGGCGACACGACCCCACGCGAAATAGCATCCTGGATAGCGGCCAAGACCGCTATCGAGATCATCGATGCTATATTAGCGGATCAAGCGGAGGAGGCTTGAATGGCCCCGTCCCGCAAACCAAAATCGGAAAAGTGCATCGAGGACGGGCGGTTCTCGTATCCGCCCGATCTGGCCGCGAAGGTGGATGCCTACAGGCGGGCCCGGGGGCTATCCGCCCTCATCCAGGACGCGATCAGGCGCGCCCCGTGGCCTCTGGAGGAGAAAACATGACATTGAAGTTTTCCGAAGAAGAAGCAACAGAATTCTTTGCAGAGTTCTATCGTGGTGAGCATCACTTCCCGAGTAAAATCAAGAAATTCGGAGAAGGGTGGGCGATGAGTCATTTCGGGGCAATGGCCACATTCGACTTCGACGAACTTAGCCGACTGGTATTCCTAGCCCACGATCGCTGTATTCGGGTTCAAATTGAACAGGGTGGACCAAACCGGATCAGAATAGCAATCTGGCGACGAGTCCGAGAAGGAGATCGATACAATAGGCATCCTACCCTAGAGCAAGCGATTGAGGGCTTCAGGAGGCAGTGCGGTGGAGATAGGAGGGAGACGCAAGGGTTATATAGACTAACTACTAAGTAGTTAGCATGGCGTTTAAGCGCGTCTTGTGGACGCTGGATGAAGATGAGCACGACCGGCTCAATAAAGAACGGCAGGACGAAAAGCTGACGTGGGATGAATTTCTCCGAAGGAGGACCGGCCTTGCCGTCAACGATAAAACCAATTGAAACTCGATATAAAGGATATCGATTTCGGAGTAGACTAGAGGCGAGGTGGGCGGTGTTTTTTGATGCCATGCACATAGAATGGGAATATGAAAAAGAAGGATACAATTTAGGAGAACTCGGGTGTTATCTTCCGGATTTCTGGCTTCCACAGGTGAATATGTGGGCCGAAGTAAAAGCAAAAGAATTCACGCCAGACGAATATAAAAAAATCGTGGCTCTCAACAAAGGGACACATCACCCTGTTCTAATGTTGGTAGGGGCACCTGATTTTCTAACATACGATGCGACTGATGGATATGATTATTTGTTTGGTGAAGGGCATTCATACCATTTAACAGAGAATAGATTTTATTGTAGCACTGAATTCCAGGGCATGCCAAAAAACAAAATGCGAGAAGACGTAAAAAGTACATATGGTGACATATTAGAAGATGCCATTAATGCCGCTTTGTCAGCTCGGTTTGAATTTGGAGAAAGTGGTTAGATGCTATCAGCAAACGAAAGCGAGATCCTGGCCGGGCTGAGGGCTTACCATCCGGACGGAGATGTGATCGAGCTGAGGATACCAGGAGCAGGGAAGTATAAGGCCACTGTCT
>CAZHLQ010000469.1:0-5711 GCA_964533235.1 uncultured Gudongella sp.
CAGTTGGAAGACTGTTAGTCGGAATAAATGAGGAATTGAATCACGAAAAGGGGTTGAAGAGCGGATACTTATCACTTTTCGAATCCATAGATGATGAGCAAGTTTCATCAGAATTATTGCGATTTGCAGAAGAATGGCTTAAAGTTAATGGAATGGACCACATGAAGGGACCTTTTTCCCTTCCGGGTGGAGATGACAATAGGGGATTTTTGCTCGATAATTTTAAGGATCCAACTATGATCATGAATACATACAATAAAAGCTATTATCCCAGATTGTTTGAGAGCTATGGCTTTGAAAAGTATCATGATGTTTATGCTTATATCAGTGATAGCAAAAATGAAAAGATCAAAAGATACGAAAAAATCGTTCCATATGCTATGGAAAGAAATCACTTTAGAGTAGACAAGATACGCCTCAAGGAGATACAACAGGAGATGAAGGATGTAAAGGTAATAATCGAAAAAGCAATGCCAGATGAATGGCTTGATTTTCTACCTCCAAATGACGAGGAAATCCAGTTGATTGCAAAGCAGTTAGTACCTTACGCTGACGAAGACCTTATTTATATCGCAAGAAATCTCAAGGGTGAACCTATTGGATTTAACATCGCTCTCCCAGATTACAATGAGGTTTTGGCGAAAATGGGTGGAAGACTTTTCCCCTTTGGATTATTCAAGTTTTTGTACTATCGCAAAAGGATAAAAGGCTTGAGATTTTTTGTTCTATTTGTGGTTCCAGAATACAGGAGCAAGGGAGTATCATCAGCGATATACTATCACATTTTCAAGGCAGCGGTAGACAAGGGATACACTCATGTAGAAGGATCTACTATCTGGGATTACAACGAGCCAATGAAGCTCGATATTGAGAAGTACGGAGGAAGGATTTACAAAACCTATAGAATTTATACGAAAAAAATAGTCTGAGGATAGCGGGGGATTTCATGAAAAAGCTTATTTTGATTTTGCTGATGTTAATACTAGTTGGAGGAATTGCCGGATTCTTCTTTTTGCCAGGGTATCTCTCCAAAGCTTATAACCAAGAGACGGTTCAAATAGTTGTACAACCTGGTGATTTTCTAGGTTCGATTGCTGAGGATCTTTACGAAAAAGGTGTTATTAAAAGCAGACTCTGGTTTAGATATAATGGAAGCGAAATCGCGACAAAGATAAAACCAGGCACATATACTCTTGAGGCTGGAAAGAATATCGACGACATATACGAGCTGATACAGTTGGGAGAGCAGGAAGTACCTGTAATTGTAACATTCCCAGAAGGTTTTATTTTATACCAGTTTGCACATAAAATTGAGGAGTCTGGATTGGGCACAGCTGATGATTTCATTGAAGCCACAGAGTTGATGTTTGAAGAGAGCTATAGCGAAGGAGTGGCTTCTGAAGAACTTTATTTCAAATTGGAGGGCTATTTATTCCCGGACACATACCATTTCTCTAAAAAACAGAGCCTTCAGGAAATAGTAAAAACCATGACAGGAACTATGGATAAGTTTTGGACCCCAGAGGTTGAGCTGAGAAGAGAAGATTTAGGTTTGACAAGACATCAGGTCATCACTATTGCTTCCCTTATCGAAAGAGAAGCATACAACGATGCAGAGAGAAGAACAGTAAGCGGTGTGATTTACAACAGGTTAGAGCAAGGAATGCCTCTTCAAATAGATGCTACAGTGATATACGGGATAGGCGAAGGTAAAGAGCACATGACAAGGGTCCTCTATTCTGATCTGGAAAAAGAGAATCCCTTCAACACCTATAAGAATCGGGATCTGCCTCCTGGGCCTATAGCCTCACCTGGAATGAATTCCTTATTGGCAGCTATTGATCCTGAAGAGCATGATTATCTCTACTATGTTATGGGCGAGAATGGCCATGTATTTGCAAAGACATATAATGAACACCTTAGAAACGTAGAAAAGTACAGAGCTATCCAACAATAACAAAACCCCTGCGAAGTATCGCAGGGGTTTTGTTATTGTTTAAATAAGTACTATCAAAGTAATAACCTTGATCCATTGTCCAGTCAAGTAATATTAGATTTCCTTATGGGATACATGAATTCATATTATATTTTTATATCTATTACATTATGATTTTTCTGATGATATCATAACAATGTAAAATACCCTAAGGAGATGAATTTTTATGAGCAAAAAATCAATACTATCATTACTTATTGCAGTTATAATGATGCTTACACTTGCAGCATGCACAAAAGCACCTTCAGAAGCTCCGGCTGAACAGCCTGAGGAAGTATCCCTTGAAGATAAGGTTGTAATCTATTCGACTCATGGTGAAGACATGATTGAAATGGTTGCTGAAGCTTTCCAGGATAAAACTGGGGTTCAAGTTGAATACATCAATCTTAAGGGAGAACTGGCTGAAAGAGTTGAAGCTGAGAAGAACAATCCACAGGCAGATGTAATGTATGGAGGCGCATCGAACCTATTCATGGATCTGAAGGGAAAAGATGTTTTTGATTCATTTGAGCCTGAGTGGGCAGATCAGATTGATCCGATGTTTAAAGATACCGAAAATTATTGGTTTGGGACTATCCAAACACCAGTAGCACTATTCTACAATACAGAAATGATTACTCAAGAAGATCTTCCTGATGACTGGTATGATTTGGCTGATTCAAAATATGAAGGACAGTTGATATTCAGAAATGCTTTGTCTTCCTCAGCGAGAGTTATGTATTCTGCTCTTCTTCAGCAATTTGAAAAGAATTCAAGCTTGGATGATGGCTGGGAGTTCATGAAAGCCCTTGATAAAAATACAAAGCAGTACTTTGACAGCGGATCCTTGATGATGCAATCAATAGGCAGAAAGGAAGCAAGTATAAGCTTTTCGACTCTTAACGACATTATAGATAATAAAATCAAAAACAATCTACCAATTGATATCATCCAGCTTGAAAGTGGATTCCCGGTAATAACTGATGGAATTGCTCTAATAAAGAACTCGCCTCATCCAGAGGCAGCAAAGGCTTTTGTAGAGTTTGCAGGAAGTGCAGAGGTTCAAAGTATGCTTGCTAATGAATTCAACCGTATGCCTACTCATCCAGGAGCCCTTGATACTTCACCTGATTGGATGGAGGAGATCACCTTTAATGTTATGGATGTTGACTGGGTCGACTTATCAGCTAAGCAATCTCAATGGATGCAAAAATGGGATACAGATATAAAGGATACTGGAAAAGACGTGAAATAAATGAAGAGCCTTACTAAGCTGTCACTTCTGGCTGTTTTAGGGATACTTGTCTTATATCCATCAATAAGAACGCTACTGGTCAGCATTCAAGCTGACCAGGGCTTTACTATGGAAAATTATAGGTATATTTTTAGTACAGCAGGTTCAATTACAGCTATCATGAACACATTGCTCATGGGTATTTTGACAGTTTTAATATGCGGTTTTATTGGAACATTTCTTGCGTTTTTCGTACACTATTTTGATTTTCAGATGTCTAAGTTCCTGGATAAAGTTCTATTATTGCCATTGGTCGTACCAGGATTGATCATCGTATTTGCATTTGTTCAGCTTTATGGAGAGAGTGGCATGGTCACAAAATCAATTCAAAGTATTTTTGATCTGGAATCTATACCTTATACATTTATGGGCCTGCCAGGCATATTGATGGTACATGCTTATACACAATATATTTATTTTTATATGAATGTCTCAGTGGCTGTAAAAGAACTGGACAGATCTGTTGTAGCAGCCGCAATTAATTTGGGTGCATCTCCATTTAGAGTATTTTGGACTGTTATTGTGCCATACATAGGTCCTGCATTGATAAGCTCAGGAATTCTCACTTTAATGACCGGCATTGGCTCATTTTCAGCTCCAAATATAATAGGCGGAGGATTCAAAGTACTTACCACTCAGATACTTTTATCTAAGGCAAATTTATACTTGGATTTGGCAGCAGCCCAGGTAGTAGTTCTATCTATTTTCGCCATGAGTTATATGATTATAGCTAGGCATTATGAGAAAAAAGTTTCGTTTCAGTTTGGAACTAAAGAACATATAATCAAGCCGGTTGAAATAAAAAGTAAGACTGTGAGAGTTTTGGTTACGATGATTGCCATTGGCATAGTAGTAATGATATTTCTTCCAATTATAACTATAATCATCCTCTCATTTGTGAAACCAGGTACCTGGATGATAGACATCTTCCCGAGCAAATTCAGTATGGACAACTACGTCCGGATTTTTACTCGCACCAGGAGCTTTGCTCCATTCCTCAATAGCTTGAAGATGGCTTTTTTCGCTGCAACATCTGCTGTATTTATAGCTGTTCCGGCAGCTTATACTGTTACCAAAACTGGTACCAAACTTAAGCCTATACTGGAGTTTTTACTTATGCTGCCATTTGCACTGCCGGCAAGTGCTATAGCAATCAACATGATAAATGGATTCAGCTCAATATTATTAGGCAAATGGATATTACTGCCATTGGCATATTTTATAAGTATGCTTCCTATGGCGGTTCGATCAGTTACCATATCCTATCAAAGGTTGAAGGATCAATATATTGAAGCTTCTACAAACCTTGGGGCATCGGGTATTACAACATTGACTAGAATTATTCTGCCTCTTATATTTCCAGGAATTTGGGCAGGATTTTTATTGGTATTTATAAGAAGCCTTGGTGAATATACAATATCGGCATTTTTATATACTGCTGCAAACAGACCAATATCAATCGCTATGGTAAACAGCATGTTTGAATTTGAAATTGGATTGGCAATGGCTTATGGTTCTCTTGTTCTTATAATGACGGTGGTTGGTTCTACTGTATTAAAGAAACTTCAGGTATATATGGAATAGAAGAGGTGTATCATGAGAATAGAATTTCATACGGACTCAGTAAAAAAATACAATGAAGATATATATGGTCTGACAAATATGAGTGCTTTCGTCATCGATGGTGCATCAGCATTGACTGACAGGAGTTTTACCCCTGGGAGCAATGATGTTAACTGGATGGTCAATTGGTGGAAGGATTTTTTGAATAAGAACGTAGACGACACCACGAACTCGATTCAATCGATCCTAAAGCATGGAGTTAGAGAATTTAACTCAGATTATGGGAAATTCGTTGATATTAAAACATTATTACCACATGAGCAGCTATCTGCAGGCATAGCTATAATTAGGAAGAATGGAGATATTCTGGAATCATTTGTCCTTGGAGATGTTGAAATTTCGGTAGAAGATAAGTACAGCAAATGCATCATAGTTACTGATCCAGCTTTAAAAGGTTATGATTCAGAGGTAATTGAGCTCATGAAAAATAACCATGATAGAGAAAAGCAATTGGTGTTCAAGGGCTTTACTGAGGAGGAGCTGGGCATTCTGATCCGGAATAGGAAGAAAATGAACACCACAGGTGGATATTTTATACTAGGACATAGTGAAGATGCTATAGATCATGGAATTTATGAGGAGTTTTGTATAAAGGATATTACCAGGTGCCTCTTATCGACAGATGGTATAGTTCCATTAAATATAAGATACTCAAGAAAAAATCTCCTTGAACGAATAAGAACAGCTGGAGTTCGTAACGTAATTAGAGAACTGAGAGGACTCGAAGAATTGGATTTGGGGAAAAAATCTATTGGCAGATTAAAAACACATGACGATGCTACAGTGATATATTTAGATTTCAGCTTACAGACCTAAACC